>JAGLFE010000438.1 GCA_023144675.1 Thiomargarita sp.
CACTACCTTGTTTAGGACTACCAATTTTTTAATTCAAACCATTATTATATCTAGCTATTAAAAAAGTCGTCAACTAATATAATCAACGGTATAATGTTCTATTTTAATACTATCTGACCAATAATTAGCTGATAAACCAGCTTTTTGTTTTAAATGGCGTAAAAAATCTTGTGGTTTAGTCAGAGAATCCCAAACTGAGGGTAAAAATGTACTTTTATGCCGACCTTCGGTTAAAATTAGACCATCTATTTTAGGACGTAATTTGTTAATTAAATCTGTTTCTGAATCAAAATTTAAAAGTTTTGGCGTTCCTAAAACAGAAATATGAATATCTAATAAAGGAAATTCAGTTGCTTTTAATGGTAGAAAACGAGAATCAGAAAAGGCGGCGGCATGAGCATGATAAGCAACATCATTGATTAAAGGTTGATAAGCAGTCAAAGTACCTATACAACCACGCAATTGCTGATTTATTTCTAAAGTAACAAAAGTAGCTCTTTTTTCTTGCAATTCTATAGCATAATCAGTTGGATTAATTGCTAAAGCTTGTTGTTTATCTAAACCATGTTGAATAGATTGTTTGGCGATTTGCAATAATAAAACACTAGATTTTTTAGTTAAAGACATAAGCTCCATATCCCACTACTTGATCTTTTTCACCTGCTGTATCACCTGAATTACGTAAATCTATTAATTTTGCTTGCATATTTTTATTTTTCGCTGTATATAATAGCCCTTTTATTGGATTACTACCACAGGCGTGTTCAGAACTAATCTCATTAAAACTTAGATTTTCAATAGCTTGGGAAGTTAATTTATCCAGTTTAGTAGCCGTTGCATAATCATGATAATGACTTAAATCGGAACTAATTACAATAACGGTTTCTTTTCCACCCCATAATAGTTCTAATACTTCACAAATCTGTTCAGGTGTTGCTTTACCTACCACTAAAGGTATAATGCTAAAATCATCCAATATTTCCTGCAAAAACGGTAATTGCACTTCTAAACTATGTTCATTTGCATGAGCCTGTTCTAATATCGAAACTTGTGGTAATGGTAGAATTTTATCAATTGCTGGTTTATCAACAACTATTTCACCTAATGGCGTTAAAAAACTATCCATTCTAGTTGCGGCAAGACCCATCAAAGCCACTTGATGCGAAGGACCTAATAAAACAACTTTTTTAATAATAGAGTGTGCTGGCACTAAACGAGCATATACACTAGCCGCAATCGCTCCAGAATAAATATAACCCGCATGAGGTGCAATAATGGCTTTGGGTATTGAATTTGCTGAAGATTCAGCTTGTTTTAAAAATTTTCTAAGCATTGTTCGCAAAATATCTTTATCATCTGGATAAAACATACCAGCAACGGCTGGGGTTCTGACATTCATATTTTCTCCTATAACCTAATATTACTATTAAAATCAATAAATTAAAAATTACCCATAATATTATTTATCACAATCAATAATAATTGCACTATAACATTAAAATTATATTTTTTTATTTTTAAATCAATTATTTATAGCATAATATTAATTATTCAAGTAATTTATTTGAACAAAAAATTCTATCTTAAATAAAATATGATAAAATCATTTAAAATAAGATAAATTCAACATATTACATTTTTAACTCTTAATTGGCATAACAACTAAAAAGGAATTTTCAGGATTGTTTTCTAAAATATCATCACAAAAACGCTATCTTAAAATTCGCAATGTTACCTATATAGCGATTATAACTAATATTGCTTTAAGTTTTATAAAGATTACATTTGGCATTGTAGGGCAATCACACGCATTAGTTGCTGATGGTATTCATTCTTTCACTGATTTAACTACTGATATAATGATTATTATAGGGGTACAGTTTAGCACCCAAGCTCCAGATTTTGAATATCCTTACGGGTACGCTAGGTTTGAAACAGCGACTACTATATTCATTGGGATTACCTTATTAGTAATTTCAGCCGGCTTATTGATTGATGCACAAATGCGTTTGCTACAACCCGAATTGTTATTGCATCCAACTATGCTTACCGTTGTGGCGGCTGGATTATCTGTTATTGCTAAGGAAGCTTTATACTATCATACTATACATGTAGCTAATAAAATTCATTCACCAATGTTACGTGCAAATGCTTGGCATCATCGTAGTGATGCTATTTCTTCTGCGATTGTATTCTTTAGCTTAATCGGCACGATGTTAGGAATTTTATGGTTAGATGCAGCCGCAACAATTGCCATTAGCTTGATTATTGCTTATATTGGGGTTTCGATTATGTTACCAGGAATTAAACAATTTTTAGGTATTGGGTTGACGATAGAAGAAGTGGCTGAAATTAAAACAATTATTAATTCGACTGCTGGAGTATTAAATTCTCATCAATTACGTACTCGTAAAATGGGAGCAAATATTTTATTAGATGTGCATATTGAAGTAGCACCATTTATTAGCGTTTCAGAAGGGCATAAAATTTCTAAAGCGGTGCGTAAAAATCTGATGGCAGAAATAGGTGAAATTACCGATATATTGGTGCATGTTAATTTGGAAAATGATAAAATAAATCAAACTCGTGATACTTTGCCAACACGTTCTGAAATAATGAACCGTTTAAAATTAAAATTAGAATATTTAGGTATTAGCAATTTAGTGCAAAAAGTAACTTTACATTATGTCGCTGGAAAATTAACTATTGATATTGATTTACCATTAGATATGTTAAAAAATAATGCAGAAGCACAAAATTTATCACTGGCTGTTTCCCAATTAGCCAATAATGACCCTGATATTTATACGATTCAACTCTACTTTCATCCCGTTGTAAAATCAAATCAAATAGTTAATGCTAAGATTTTTTAAGCAATTAATAGCAACCAATAGACAAATACAGTCAAAACAAGAATATTTATTAAATAATTTGGCTGTAGAAAATCAAACTTCGTATCATAAAAAAACTCATTATATTTTACAATCACAATTAAATAATTCGGCATTAAGTACAATCAATTTAATTCCACAAGAATATGCTGGACCATTTTTTATTCGGCGTAATTTAACAATTGATGGGCAAGGTTCAACTTTGTGGGCATTGCAGGGACCAGTATTATATATTGATGTTCCAAATGTTACTTTGAAAAATTTAAATATTGAAGTAACGGGAAATGATTTTAATCTCAAAGCTGAAGAATGCGCTATTTTTATGAAAGAGGCGACTACTGTCTATTTTGAAAATGTGCAAGTTCGTGGTCAAGTTATTGGACTTGCTAAAGAAAAAGGACAATGGCAATATCCCTATTTATTAGAATTGGGTGAATTAAAGCAAAGAACCATTTATGAAACTACAATTAATATCTCAGTTCCAACTAAATGTTGTATTGAATCTGCTATTGAGGGGGTGCAGGTAATTCCTGCTATACTTGAAGTTGGTGATAATATAGTATCTATCAAAGTAGAAGCTTTAGTTGCAGATACTATATTGTATGGTTATTTATATTTGAAAACTGCACAGTTGCAAAGACAAATTAAATTAACCGCTTATATAACCAATGCCAATTAAGAATCAAAAGATAATAAATGCGAATTAATAATTAAAATTTTAACACGATTGATGCACTTCGTTCCTCAATAGCATCCTACATTTTTTACTTAATTTTACACGTATTTTTTGGTAAATAGTTACGATTTTAAATAATAATAAATGCGAATTAATAGTTAAAATTTTAACACGATTGATGCACTTCGTTCCTCAGCAGCATCCTACATTTTTTACTTGATTTTACACGTATTTTTTGGTAGATAGTTACGATTTTAAATAAAATTTTTCAACTCTTAATTCGCATAATCAATTCTATTTTTCTGCCAGCAATTGTAACAAGGTTTGTTGAGCTGAAATAGCTTTTTCATTTTCCAATGGCGTAATATGACTATATTCGCCTTTTGAATCAAGTACCCAAGCCTGAGTATTATCCTGTAAATATAATTCTAAACCTTGTTCAATAACACGTTTTTTTAATTCTGGAGTGTTGGTTACTGGATAACATTCTTCAACTCGTTTCAAAAGATTGCGTTCCATCCAATCGGCACTAGCGCAGAAAACTTCAGACGATTCTTCGCTATTTAAAAAATAGAAACAACGAGTATGTTCTAAAAAACGTCCAATAATAGAACGCACATGAATATTTTCAGAAATTCCAGGAACGCCTGGTTTCAAGCAACAAATTCCCCGTATAATTAAGTCAATTTTAACTCCAGCTATAGAGGCACGATATAAGGCTTGAATTACTTTTAGTTCAGTTAAACCATTAACTTTCACTATGATACGAGCATCTTTACCCTGTTGCGCATTTTTCGCTTCGCGCTCGATTCCATTAATAATACCGCTATGTAAACTAAACGGCGATTGCAACATTTTTTTCAACTTCGTACCTCGCCCTAAACTGGTCAATTGCATAAATATGGTGTGAACATCTTCACCAATATCAGGGTCGCAAGTCAATAAACCATAATCAGTATAAATGCGAGCAGTGCGGTCGTGATAATTACCAGTTCCTAAATGTACGTAACGCTTCAATTTACCATCTTCTCGCCGCACTACCATAATCATTTTAGCATGGGTTTTATAGCCGACAACACCATAAACAACGTGCGCTCCTGCTTCCTGTAAACGGTTGGCTAAACGAATATTAGCTTCTTCATCAAAACGGGCGCGTAGTTCAATAATAACGGTTACTTCTTTATTTGATTTGGCTGCTTCTACTAGGGCATCAACTAAAACTGAATCTGGTCCAGTGCGATATAAAGTTTGTTTAATTGCCAATACATTTTTATCAGTAGCTGCTTGACGAACAAAATCGATAGTTGGAGTAAATGATTGAAACGGATGATGTAATAAAATATCACCATTACGAATGGAGGTAAATAAGTTATGTCCAACAATTTTTGGAATTCCAGGAGTAAAACTGGGATATTTAAGCTCGGGGCAATCTACCATATCAGCCAAAGGTAGTAAACGATTAAGATTTACTGGACCATTAACTTGATACAAATCTTGTTTAGTTAATTTGAACTGTTTTAATAAGAAATTTATCATAGTATCAGGACAATTATCAGGAACTTCTAAACGTACACTATCGCCGTAACGTCTGCCCAATAATTCGCCTTCTAAAGCCCGTAATAAATCATCAATTTCTTCTTCATCAACGAATAAATCACTGTTGCGAGTTACTCGAAATTGGTAACAACCCGTTATTTTCATGCCAGGAAATAAATTTTCCACAAAAGCATGTAAAATAGAAGATAAAAAAGTAAAACAGTAGGGTTGTTTTGATAAATCACTGGGAAATTTGATAATACGCGGTAAAGAACGAGGAGCTTGCACAACCGCCATACGACTATCACGTCCAAAAGCATCTTTGCCTTTTAAAGAAACTATAAAGTTTAGACTTTTATTTAAAATTCGTGGAAAAGGATGTGCTGGGTCAAGTCCAATCGGACTTAAAATGGGTTGTAATTCGTTATCAAAATAGTCGCGTACCCATTTACTTTGAGTTTTATTCCAACTTTCTCGTTTAAGAAAGCAAATCCCTTCTTGTTCTAAAGCAGGAAGTAATTCATTGTTAAATATTCGATATTGTTCTTCGATAAAATCATGGGCAGTGGTGCTAATACGATTTAGAACTTCTTGGGGGGAAAGATTATCTGGACCTGCTTGGACAGAACCAGCCGCTACTTTTTGTTTTAAGCCAGCGACTCGTATTTCAAAAAATTCATCAAGATTATTACAAGCGATACATAAAAAACGTAATCTCTCCAATAAAGGCATATTTAAATCTTTAGATTGTTCTAAAATACGCCGATGAAAAGCTAGTAAACTTAATTCACGATTAATATATAATTCTGGATGATTTAAATCAATTTCAGGTGTTTTTTCTGGTGTTTCTAAATTGTTATTAGTATCTGTTTTCATAATATTTATTGTTAGATTTTTTAAAAGTTGCTCAATTGATTTTTTTAGTAACTGAAGTTACGCAGATAT
>JAGLFE010000439.1 GCA_023144675.1 Thiomargarita sp.
GGTTTAGCATTTATAGTTTTTTATTATATCACACTTTTTCGACTTTTTCAATATCCTTGGCATTTTTTCCGTTCATTTATTTCAACAAATTTACAACAGAATCCTTATATCAATGATGGCGCAATTTGGTTACCGATTTGGAGATTAACTGCTAAATTGGCTAATGAAGCCCAAAATGATCCAAAAACCGGCTTGGCATTTATGAATTTTCTGCTCGAATATCGTCCGTTGCAAAAAAAGCTGGCTATGCACATCGCCCATGCTGCCACCGCTGGCAATTGGCAACATTATACCCTAAAAAGCAGATTTTTGAAAGCCCCACCTATTGTCCAAGAAACCCCACAGTTAATGCCTTCTCAAACTTGGCTCAATCAAATCGAACAACTGCATAATGAACTACTAGCCTATGAAAAACAACAAGACGACCAAGAAAATATTAGCTTGCAAAAACAGCGATTTGAACAATTTTATCAACAATTACAAATATTCCATGACTTAACTCTTAGAGAAAAACAGTGGCATCAATATTACCTGCCCGCAATTGATAAATGGCTAAAAGTTGCAAAACAACGCTTAGAACAGTTACATGAAAGGCAACAATTATTTGAGCCAATTGTTCATAATATTTACCGTTCTGGTGAAATTCTCGATCCAGATAAAGACCAAGATATTTTTTTAGGACGACAAGATTTAAAATCCGAACTCAGCCATATTATTCTCACTTCCCGTAGTATGCCCATGTTGCTAATTTGTGGACAACGGCGGGTCGGCAAAAGTAGTTTGCTGCATTTTTTACCGCAATTACTCGGCTCGCAATTTAAAATCATCCGCCAAGATTTCCAAAATAGCAAATTAGACAGCATTTCATTATGGCTAAAAGATTTACAGCAAAAATTAGAGCGTGAATTTAAGCTTGAAGCAGAGAATTGGCAAGTTCCCGATCTGTGGATTACTGCTTGGACTGAAATTGAGGCTAAACTCGAAACAATTAGCGAACAACGCGAAGAAAAAATCATTCTCGCCTTCGATGAATATGAAAACCTACACAAAATCCTGAAAAAATCCCCCGAACAGGGCGAAAGATTGCTTGAAGCCATGCGCAGTTTTTCCCAAAGCCAAAACCAAGTGGTGTTCCTATTTGTCGGCGCAACCCAATTCGTTGACCTGCAAACGCCCAACTGGGATCGATGCTTCATTCACGCCCTGCCGCTAAAAATAGACTACTTGCAACCCGAAGATGCCGAACAGCTTATTCGACTGGTTGACCTCATTTATCCCGCCGAAGTTATCGAAAAAATGCAAACTTTAACCCAAGGACATCCTGCCCTGCTGCAAATGCTCTGCAACCACATCGTCAGGCGTGCCAACCAACTTCACCGCAAAAACATCAGCTTGGAAGACGTGGATTTTGTGGTCAAACAACATATTATCCAACGTGGCACCAATGCCCTAACTACCTTCTGGACTGAATTTTGCCAAGTCCACCAATGCCAGCCCGCCATCCATGAATTACTCAATAACCAAGCCATTTCCGATAGAAAAAGCCAACTTAAACTCGAAGATTACGGCTATATCATCGAAACTGAAACTGGCTGGAAACTACGCGTGCCACTGCTAGAAATGTGGTTAAAGCGGTATTATGAGGGGATTTGAAATTCTAAAATAAGATATATAGAAATAAAAAAGATTCGGCATCCAAAGCTTTGATATTTTTTTTCAATTCTTAGTAAATAGTTACAAAGAAAATTAATTATCAACCTGTAGTAACACTAAATTTATTTTTATGAACCAATGAATTTTATCAAACGTATCAATCAACAATTTTCTAACTATATTGATTTATTAGAACAATCCTCTTCTTCATTAGCCCCTAAAATTGAGCAAGCTGGGCAAATAATGGTAAAATGCTTGCACCAAAAACATAAAATTTTAGCCTGTGGTAACGGCGGTTCAGCAGCTCAAGCCCAGCATTTTGCCGCCGAAATTGTTAATCGTTTTGAAACCGAACGAGTTGCTTTACCAGTTATATCTTTAACCACCGATTCTTCTATTTTAACTTCGGTTGCTAATGATTATGCTTATGAAAATATATTTTCTCGGCAAATTGAGGCTTTGGGAAATGAAAAAGATATATTATTAGTTATTAGTACCAGCGGTAATTCGGCTAATATTTTGCAAGCGATTAAAATTGCCCAGCAAAAAAATATGTTAGTTATTTCATTAAATGGGCGAGACGGTGGACAAGTTGCGCATCAATTAAGAGAAAATGATATGGAAATTTGCGTGTCTCATCAATCTACCGCCCGTATCCAAGAAGTGCATTTATTCATTATTCATTGTTTATGTGAAATGATTGATTTATCATGGTCAAATGAAGATAAATAATATTTCAAGAACTCAAAGCTCGCAACTTAGCTAGTAATTCTTCTGCCATATCATGCTTAACTTTATGGCTAGAATCAATTTTAACCACCTGTTGTGCAACTTGAGTAATATCCCAGCCAAGCAAACGTGGAGAAATACGTTGAATTTGTTGACAACAACGAAATTGTCCAACAGTCATAGCATTTACATATAAATCAATAAATTTATCAGTTTTAATTGAATAATGATGCTGTTTTAAAATACCTTCATTTTCAAAACCGAGATGAATCATATTTTTTTGCGAAAATTGATTGTAAGCATAAACATAGGAATACAACTTATTCAAGCGATAAGTATTAAAGGCTAAATCAAGTACTAACAAAGTTGCTTCAATGCCATATCCAAGATGACGATGTTGCTTATCAAACAAACCAATCAAATATTCAGCTCTTTGATGAATTGGCGAATAATCACCCAAAGCTGCAATCCCAACTGCACCATAGCGTTTATGCTCAATAATAAATTCTAAATAGCCCATTTTAGCTGGGGAATTTTGTTGACGTTGCCTAAGAATTTCTCGCAGTTGCTCCTCAGTTTGTTTTTCATTATTTGAGCGGTATAAGTTGATAAAAGTTTCATCTTCATAAGCCCGTAACAAAATTGGCGCATCGTTAGCTCCAGCTTGGCGTATAACTAATGATTGCCCTTGATTAGAAAGTATCATAACTAAAAGTTGTTTTAAAATATCAAGTAATTTTGGGTTTAAATTCACCAAATAATAGTAAAGTATTTATTAATTTATCTACTTGTTTTTTCGTATGAGCAGCTGACAAAGTTATTCTCAACCGAGCAGTTCCTTGAGGCACAGTTGGAGGACGAATAGCGGTTACAATAATACCTTGTTGATATAAAAATTTACTTACCGCTAAAGCACGTTCAGATGTTCCTAGGATAATAACTTGAATCGGAGTTATCGAATTGCTTAAAGGAATTTGCTGCTCAATAGCAGTTGCTCGGAAATAAGTAATTAACTCCTGCAAATATTCTCGTCGCCAAGATTCTGTTTCTGAAATATTTATACTAGCTTGAATTACTTTGGCTAAAGCGGGTGGTAAAGCGGTGGTGTAAATATAACTGCGAGCGGTTTGGATTAAAAATTCAATCAATAACTCGCTGCCAGCAACAAATGCGCCTAATGCTCCCCAAGCTTTGCCAAAAGTTCCAATTAATATCGGAATATCTTGGTTATTTAAACCGTATTTTTCCAGCGTTCCTCGCCCAGTTTCACCCAACACACCTAAACCATGTGCATCATCGACCATTAGCCAAGCTTGATATTTTTTAGCTAGTTGCACCATAGCTGGTAATAAAGCCATATCACCATCCATGCTAAATACACCGTCGGTTACAATTAATTTATGTTGCGCAGTGGATTGGATTAAAAAATGTTCCAACATGGTCATATTATTATGTGCGTAACGATATATTTTAGCTCGACTTAAAAGAGCGGCATCAACTAATGAAGCATGGTTTAATTTGTCTAAAAATATCGCATCATTTCTACCGATTAAAGCAGTAATAACGCCAATATTGGCCATATATCCAGTTGAAAATAGTAAGGCTTTTTCACGTTGCGTATATTGCGCTAAAGTTTTTTCTAATTCTTGATGTGCAACATTATGTCCAGTTACTAAATGAGAAGCTCCACTACCTATTCCATATTGTTCTACTGCTTGTTGCAAAACAATTTTTAAATCAGGATGATTGGCTAAACCAAGATAATCATTACTACAAAATGTTAAATAAGATTTGCCCTTGATAGATAATATTGGAGCTTGCGGGCTGTCGTGTATTAAGCGAGTGCGATAAAGAGCCGTTTGTTGGCGTTGTTGTAATTGGGAATTTAGGAAGTTGTTCATAAGAATATCGTAACTATCTACCAATTAAACTTTAAATGCGAAAATTTTAACATGATTGATGCGCTTTGTTCCTCAGCAGCATCCTACATTTTTAGGTAGTCCTGAACAAAGTAGTGATGGTCTCAAAAAACCTGTCAGGTATCAAAGACCTAACAGGTTTAGCACTACCTATTTTAGGACTACCCATTTTTAAATAGTTAAGTAAATTTACTATTGCAACGGCACAATACGATATTTCAATCGCCTATTTTCATTAACATTACTTAAATCACTGACCTGTTCAACCACTACTTTCGCCAATTTTTTAGGTTTAATATCACCTGAATTTCCAAGCTGATTAGCTAGTTTAGTTATAAAAGTTCTGCTGGAATTAGGAGTTGAAATAGTTACCGTTACCGTAGCTTCTCTAGGTAAATTGTCAACATGATTTTGATAATAATTTACTCCTATTATATAAGTTCCAACTTGTAATTTGTTACAATCAGAGTAATAATGTTCTGGACCAAACTCTTTAGTATTATCCACATCTAAATAGCCACTTCGTCCTTTTTGTTGCTTATAAAATACATGAGTATTATCAGGCTCAAAAATGTGTAAATCGACATCGCTTTTATCAAGATTCCAAATCATAGTAACAGTAAATGAACCACTTTTAGCAATTTTGGGTGGCTGGGTTAATTTACTTAAACTTTTTTTAATGCCTTTAATTACTTCAGAACGAATATCATAATAAGGTGATAAATAAGTGTTAGTAAAATTATGCGCAGGAATAGAGCCAATACTATTAACAACTTTACGATTACTAATATGATGTAGCGTCCAATTAGGTGGCAAATTGCCAGGAATTATTGAAATAATATCAAGATGATTGGTTAAATAAGATTTTTCTCCGCCATCTATATTAGAAGTCGGACTGGCAATACCAAAAATTCCCAAACTATCTATTGCGATGGCAGGTTTTTGGGTTTTCAAAATTTGTTTTGCCATGTTAGCATAGAAATTTCCTTCAGAATGCGCAACAAGTAATACTTTTTGTCCATGTAAAATAGCTTCCCGATATTTTTCAACATGATGGGTTAATTTCGCTGCTTCAATTGGATATTTCCAACTATAAACTTGTTGCGCCAAATCGAGATACCAATGGTATGGATTCGATGATTGCAATAATTTTTCAAAAGCTTTATCAGAATAATTATAGGCTAAATCGTAAGCAATATCCTCATTTTTGTATAAATTACCTAAACTTAAAGCTAATTCGTTTCTTGCAACAAAAGCCGCTTTCGGAGTCATTAATTCACCATTCACAAACACTACTCGAAATTTTTCTAATTCACAACTATTTTGTTGCGCCTGAGTAAATTGACTGATAAATAATAATATAAAAATATAAACCATTTTCATTATAATTCTCCTTAATCGCATACTGGTTCAACAGCTTGGGTAAAATAAGCACCACTAATTAATTTACTTACCTGTAAATATTTAGCTAAACGTGCGGGCGTATTAGTCGTCCAAGTTTCTATCTCGGTAGAAAGGGCTTGTCTTTTAACATAATCATTAATCGGATCAGAAAAAATTTTAAAAGTACAACTGGTGGCACGAGCGATTTGTTCAGCGGCTAATAAAGCTTCTTCTTTGCTATTTGCTTCTATAAATTGTTGCAAAGAACGGGCTTCTTGTTCTGCCGCTGCTTTAACTTCTAGTTTATAGGAAAATCTTTGTTTGATTAATTCATCAATATCATCACGTATGCCATTATTATCATCATCAGTATTTTTTAATTGATAAGAAGAAGAAATGGGGACTTGATTTTCAACAGAAGTTGACAGCAATTGGTTTGTTTGTAATTCGCCGTTATCATTATTATCGTTATTACAAGCCGATATGGAAAATATTGTTATAAAAAAAATTAACAGTTTAAATATTTTCTTAATAAACATTTTTAATACCTGGTTGTTGAAAAATAAGCTAA
The DNA here is from genome assembly GCA_023144675.1 of Thiomargarita sp. GTDB lineage: Bacteria > Pseudomonadota > Gammaproteobacteria > Beggiatoales > Beggiatoaceae > JAGLFE01. The sequence continues at coordinate 6,256 of JAGLFE010000439.1, forward strand.
TAATTATAACATATTTTACTGTTTCAAAAACTTAAAACCATTTTTTTCCGATACCAAATCAAAACTAATATTATTTAATAGAAAATTTGATGATTTAAGTTGCGCAATATGTATTTTACCATTTAAATTTAGCTGACGTAATATTTTCAATGGCACAATAATATCTTTAGCCATTAAAGGTTTATGAGTTGTTTTTGAGGACAATTTATAATAATCTAAATCTAGTTTATTAATTGTGGCATTGAAAGTAATAGCTGGTATTTTAAAATTTTCAATATTAATATCAGCTTGTAAATGGTTATTATCTAAATTTGCGGTTAATTGCAATTGTAATTGGGATGAATTTCCGTGCAACTGGGTTGTAATTGACAACGAAGTTAATGCTTTGCTATTCATGGTTTTAGGAAATTTTTGTCCAAATAATTGCAGTAATTTACGTAAATTAAATTTAGCCAATTTTAGTGAACTTTCCATCGTTGCTTGCTTAAATAAGGAAGTAAATTGTAGATTGCCCTGTAAATTCAAATTCATAAATTTTGCGACTAATTTATTTATTTTAACCATCTGTTGTTGCCGATTAAGCTTAATTATTTTGGCATTAAGAAATAAACGTTGTTGTCCTTGAGGAAGTAATTTATTTTGTAATATTGCAATTATTGTTGGATTTTCTAAAATAAATTGTGATGGCGACCAAATTATTCGAGTATTTAAATCTAATTTTCCTTGAATTGATAAGCTATTTTGGACTGCAAAATTCGCAGTTAATAATAATTTAATCGGTTGTTCAAATAAAATTGCCGACGTTTTTAAATTAATCTCCGAAAATTTATAATTCTGATGGTGCAATTGATCTTGCCAATTAATTTGCGTATTTTTAAGATTAAGTTGTTTAATAAAAAATTGCGTATTTTGGCTAAAGTTATTATTTGACCTTGTTTTTGGTTTTTTTAAAAAATTAATCAGATTATTCCAATTCGTTTGCCCGTTTTGCTTACGAATTAAATTAATTTCAATTCCATCTAATAAAATAGCCTCTATTTCTATAATATTGTAAAATAATGCTATGGGATTAATAAAAACTTGGCTATGATTAACGCTAATAAAAGTTTGGTTTTGATCAAAATTAACAGTATTGTGTAAACTAATTTTCCCTAAACTCAAACTAATTTTAGGATAAAAATTCAAATTAATATCGCCATTAATGACAAAATGATGCCCAGTTGCATTTTCAACTATATTAGCAATTTGTATTTTGTAATCATTTGGATTGACTAAATAAATAGTCGCAAGCACTATAATTAATAGCAATAAAATAATAAAATGCAATAATTTAGCTAGAATATTGTAAAATTTGGTCATTATAATTTATTATTATATACAATTTAGGGTTAAACTAAAATTAATTATATTTAATTTACCGAAAACGCAGGAAACTAGCAAAATAATGAATATTTTTTACGATAAAGATGCTGATCTTACGCTGATTCAAGCTAAAAAGGTTGCTATTATTGGTTACGGTTCACAAGGACACGCCCATGCTAATAACTTACATGAATCTGGTGTAGAAGTTGTAGTTGGATTGCGTCAAGGTTCCAGTTCAGAACAAAAAGTTAAAAATGCTGGCTTGCAAAGCAAAACTATTGAAGCAGCAGTTGCTTGGGCAGATTTAATCATGGTTTTAGCTCCTGATGAGCATCAAGCCCAATTATATCGCGAATCGATTGAACCCAATATAAAAAAAGGCGCATCTTTAGCATTTGCACATGGATTTAATATTCATTTTGAACAAATTGAGCCACGAAAAGATTTAGATGTAATTATGATTGCGCCCAAAGGACCTGGACATTTAGTTCGTTCTACTTATACACAGGGTGCTGGCGTACCTTCATTAATTGCAGTTTACCAAGATGCTTCTGGACAAGCTAAAAATATTGCACTTTCTTATGCTTCAGCTAATGGTGGAGGACGTGCTGGCGTAATTGAAACTACTTTTAAAGAAGAAACTGAAACTGATTTATTTGGTGAACAAGCCGTTTTATGTGGTGGATTAACTGCATTATCCCAAGCTGGATTTGAAACTTTAGTTGAAGCTGGTTATGCACCTGAAATGGCTTATTTTGAATGTATGCATGAGTTGAAACT
>JAGLFE010000044.1 GCA_023144675.1 Thiomargarita sp.
AACCCGGCATCACGATGTTAAGTGTTCGTAGACGTGCAGTGGGACGAGGATACCGAAAATTTAATCAAGGCTTTGGAATGTTATTGGCTCTTGATGCTGAAGGTGAAGTTATTTGGTATTACCGCGTGAATTCACGGATAAGTGATATTGAACGTTTACGTAATGGCAATTTGATTTACCTCACTAAAGATTATCGTGCGGTTGAAATTGATTTACTTGGTAATGTTATCACGTCATGGTATGCAGCTGGACGACCAGAAGGCCCTGATATGAATAGTATTCCAGTAGATACTACCACGTTTCACCATGAAATTAAAGAATTACCCTCGGGAAACTTTATTGTGCTTGGAACTGAACTGCGCTTAATTGACAATTACTATACGAGTGAAACTGAGCCAAATGCACCCCGAAAAACCCAAAAAGTAATGGGAGATAAGATTATTGAATTTCAACGTGATGGTAAAATTGTTTGGCAGTGGAATGCTTTTGAGCATTTAGATGTGTTTAGGATTGGTTATTTGGCATTAAATGATTATTGGAGTATGCGCGGATTTCTTAATACTACTGATTGGACTCATGCTAATGGAATTTCATATAATAAGCAAGATAATTCTTTATTAATTTCAATGCGAAAGCAAGATGCCATTTTGAAAATAGATCGAGCAAGTAAGGAAATTCAATGGATTTTAGGTGAACCAAGCGATTGGTCAGTTAAACTGCAAAGTAAATTACTAAAGCCAATAGGTAATATGCGTTGGTTTTATCATCAACATTCACCAAAATTAACATCTCAAAACACAATAATATTGTTTGATAATGGTATATTTCAAGCACGTCCTTTTAATCCCCCAATATCACCTGCCAAAATCTATTCTCGAGCAATAAAGTATGCCATTGATGAAAAAAATATGACTGTGCGTGAAATATGGTCATCTGAAGAGTTTAATCAAAGTCCTGTGATTAGTTTTGCTATGGGAGATGTAGATTGGCTACCAAAAACTAATAATATTCTTGTATCTTACGGTTTTCTTATGCCACATGATAAAATTGATAAAATTAAAGCTACTTGGGGAAATTTGCTTCAATTTCGTGCTTGGACTCGTACCCGTGAATATACGCATACTAATCCACCAGAGCTTGCTTGGGAAGTGATTATGGAAGATAATTCTAAAGAAAAACCTACTGGATGGATAATTTTTGGTGCTGAACGGATACCAAGTTTACATAATTCCATTGCGTTAAAAGAATAAGATTGATAGGAAATGACACGTTTTCAACAAAGTAGAATCTTAGTCAATTCTTTACCAAAAAGCGGTACTCATCTTTTAACTAGAGCCGTTGAAATTTTTGGTTATCAAGAATATGCAACTCATCGTGGCTATCTTAAAAGAATGCTTGACTCTTTAGGGTTTAGTACCCCTAAATATTTTAATTATAAACAAGCTAAAAATTCCCTTAAAAAAGGCAAAAGCACCGATGACCAAATCGCTATAGGGGCTTTTACGCCATATTTTGTGAATCAGCCCACGATGCAATATTGGCTAAACACTATACCTTATGCTCAATATATTCAAGGGCATATTCCATTTACACCCACATTAACTCAGATTATTACCAAGTTAAATTATTTTCATTTGGTTATTATCCGCGATCCCCGTGCTGTGGTTGCTTCTTTGCTTCCATTTATTTTGAATGCCCAAAATACCGGAATGGGTACCCATTTTCTGGCAGATGATTTTAAACCAATGTCCCCAATACAACGCTTAAAATTTGTTTTAGAAGGTGGTTATGCACCAAAAGCGAAAGTTAAAGTAGACAGTTTTATTGAGGTTTATCGTTCAATGTTGGCGTGGCGTAATGAACCTAATTGTTTATTAGTACGTTTTGAAGATTTAGTTGGTGAGCTGGGTGGTGGTAGTACTGATAACCAAAAAAATGTAGTAAAAACGATTGCTTCATACTTGGAAATTAAATTTGATGAAGACATTTATTCTAAACTAAACCAAATTTATAACCCTTCAGCAAGAACATTTAGAATTGGAAAAATTGATGGTTGGAAAAATTCAATGGATTTAGAAAGCATTAATTACTTAACTGAATATTGCAAACCTCTTTGCAATGAAGCCGGATATTAAGAAAAATATGAAACAAGCAGAATCTCATGTATTTCATGCACCCAGTTGGCATCACGATTATAAAATTGCGGAACGTGGCGAAGGTGTTTATCTGTATGATTCGGATGGTAAGCGTTATCTTGATGGTATCGGAGGTACACACACCATTACTATTGGGCATGGCGTTCCAGAAATAGCTGATGCTATGGCTGCACAAGCGCGTAAACTTTGTTTCACCCATAAAGTCCAATTTACGAATGAACCTCAAGAACAACTTGCAAATGTCGTTGCTAAAATGGCACCAAACGAGATGGAGCATATTGTTTTTGTGACCGGTGGTTCGACGGCTAATGAAATAGCCCTCCAAATTGCGCGTTATTATTTTATGGAGCAAGGAAATCCTAATAAATACAAAGTTATTGGTCGTTGGCATAGTTATCATGGTCGTACTAATGCTGCCCTATCTATGTCTGGTAGCTTATTTGTGCGGCGCGAAGATATGGCTCCTTATCAATTGGATTTTCCCCATATTAATCCTCCTCACTGTTACCAATGTCCTTTTGATTTGAATTATCCAAATTGTAAGCTTGCCTGTGCAACTGCTCTTGCTGAAAAGATAGAACAAGAAGGAGCAGATACAATAGCTGCTTTTATTGCCGAACCAATTATTGGCGGGGCAGGTAGTGCCATTGTACCACCACCCGGTTATTATGAAAAAATTAGAGAAATTTGTGATTTTTATAATATTCTCTTTATTGCTGAAGAGGTGGTTACGGGTTTTGGACGAACTGGTAAAAACTTCGGTATTGAACACTGGAATGCAACACCAGACCTAATCACAACTGCAAAAGGGTTAAGTAGTGGATACGCACCAATTGGAGCGGTTATTATTCACCAACGTATTGTAGATACTTTTCTGAATGGGAATAGGGCAGGTATTCCAACATTTTTAACTTATTCTGGACACCCAATTAGTTGTGCTACTGCATTAGCTGTGCAAAATTACATTGCTAAACATAACCTTATTGAGCGATGTGCGATAATGGGTAAATATTTGAAACAAGAGTTACAAAAACTTGCTGAACGTGAAGTTTTAATTGGTGATGTTCGTGGCAAAGGTTTGTTGATTGGTATTGAATTTGTCCAAGATCGAAAAACTCATAAGCCTTTTCCACGCTCAATAAAGTTAACCGAGACAATTATTAAAACCACTTTTGAACAGGGACTTCTCCTTAGAGGTCGATTTGGTACTGGAACTGGAAAAGATGGAGATCACATATTA
>JAGLFE010000440.1 GCA_023144675.1 Thiomargarita sp.
GGAAATAATTTAACTTATACAGTAAATATTCATAATCAAGGAATTTATCCTGCCACTGGTATTATTTTGGAAGGAGAATTATCTCATCTAGTTAATTTAATTTCTTTGCAGCCAAGCCAAGGTAATTGCAATTTAGTGGCGAATACTATTAGTTGTTATCTAGGCAGTTTAGAGAATGGTTCAAGTTTAGCTATTCCTATCATTATTTCTCCACTTGAACAGGGAGAATTAATCTTAAATATGCGTGTATTCACCAAGCAATTTAATTCCAATATTAATGAAATCGCTGTTACAACCTCAGTGGTGGTTGAAGCGGATTTAAGTGTGGAATTTAATAATAATACCGATATTAGCCCAGTTGCGGTGCCTTTAAGCTATAAAATTATAGTCACTAACCAAAGTGAAGTACTGGTTAAAAATATAATTTTGCAGGATAGTTTGCCCGAAAATATTAAATTTGAAGCAGTTGCAATTGAAGGTGTGGGTAATAATTGCGAATTTGATGAAAGTAGTCGTATTATTAACTGCGCTATTACTCAATTAACTAGTAATCAACAAATTACTGTAACCATTATAGTTGCACCGATGCTGGAAGGCATTACTTTAATTAATACCGCTACTATTGATGCCGATATTATTGACACTAATATTGCCGATAACCAAGCAACGCATACCATAAAAGTTGATTTTAATATAGTTACAACTACTTATTATAATGCGGAACAAAATGTACATAATCCCCAAATTTTAGAAGAAGGTACGATTATTGAAGGCTCCGTTTCAGGTTATGTCGATAATCAGGGTTTATTATCAGATGTAGCCGTTTCGACTGATACCATTGTCAATGGTGGAATTTTATCTGGTACCATTACCAATGAAGGACATATTGAAAATGTACGTTTGCTAGGCGATACTATTATTAACGGCGGTAGTATTGGCGGAGAAATTATTGGTTCCTCAACTGCGCCCGCAAAATTAAATAATTTACATATTATAGCAAACACCAGTTTGACTAATGTCATTTTAGGAAAATATAATGAAATTGCTGATGGCGTAATTTTGGGTGCAGGCGTTAAATTTGCTGACCATGATGCTATTCCAACCGCAATAAGTTTAATCTCAGTATTTCCAATGATAACTGGAGCAATTGAAGGTAGCGAAACAATTGATGTTGATTATAGTATTTTGGTAACTGGCTCAAGTTTATTGGAGGAAATTAATGCTATTCCTGAGTTAAAAAATAATAATTTAGCTTTTGTAAAAGATAATAAAACTGGACAATTATTATTAGCTATTGGTTCTGAAGAAGTTATGGTAATACGAATAGTTGCTGTGCAATTGGGAAATGGAGAAGCTGGAATAAAAGTTCATTCTCAAGGGCAAGTTACAATGACAACAACAACTGGATTGGTAATAACAACGCAGCCTGGTATCCAAGACCAATTACAAATGCTAACGGTATTGGAAGAATTAGGTATTATCTATCATGTTATGACAGCAGATGGGAATTTAAGAATTAAAATTAATGATATAAATATTATTACCCGCCCAGATTTATACACCTATCTTGCTAATCCAATATTACCACTTGGTTTTGATGCTGAAGCTTCGACAATTGTTGCCGATTTACAAGACTTTGTGTTTCGTTATCAAGTGGAAAATACTGATTTACATCGTCAGCAAAAATTATATCCAGTTCCAGCTTATAAAGAGGAATTGCGTAACGTATTAGCAGGATATCCAGGAGCCAGTGAAGTTCGCTTCTTTAATAATGGTAAAGTAACAGTTAATATAGATGAAGTCATACATTCAGCTATTTTTGACTATCCTACTTTATCAGGTACAAGTAATTCAATGACCCAATTTTTGTTTATTCCCGATAGAAATAATGATGGCAGTCAGGAATTAAAAATATTATATACCAATGGGGAAGAGCAAATACTTTATATTTTACCTGCTCCAAAATTGGTTACAGAAATCCAAAATATTGCTGCGGTTCAAGCAACCGATTACATTATTTCTCAAAATACATTTGGTTATTATAATTTGTCAAATGGGGAAAATAGCTTTCTAATGGCAATAACTTCAACCGTTCCGAGTAATCAACCAGCAGGTATAGAAATACGAGCTGATGGTAGCATAATTTTCATTACTAATGAAGGTTTAATTATTACCATGCAACCAGTAGTACGAAATTTATCCGCTTTGAAAACAGAATTAAATCAATATGGAATTAATCAGATTACAGAAGAAAATAATGGTAATTTAAGTATTCCTATTAGTGCAAACTCAACTATTATTGTACGTCCAGCTCTGCATTCTAATCCAGTTTGGTTCGCTATGCCACTTGGATTACATTATATGCCGACTTTTTTACCTGCTATTACCGAAGTATTATTTGTATATTTAGATAATAATGGGCAAAAACAATCACAATCACTTTATCCCAGTGCAAAATATCCTGGAAAATTATCTCAGTTTTTACAAAATATATCAGGTGTGGAACAGGTAATATTTGAAAATAATGGCATTATTTCCGTAACAGGTAATAGATTTAATTTCAAAGGTCTTATTTCTTATGCGGTAGAAATTGAAGGAACTGCAATTACTGGCACAGGTAATATTCAATTTATAGAAACCACAGATTTGAATAGCGATGGTGCGGATGATTTTGCGGTGATTTATGATAATGGTGATCGGCAAGTTATTTATCGAATTCCAGTTGTAGAATTTTAAGTTTTAGCCTTTAAATGCCGCATGGTTTTATTAATATTTGCGGCTTTAATTAGCTTAAATTACGTAAATAAAAAATTAGCATTTAGTAGGAACATCAATTGAATAAAAATACTTTAATCTGGGAAATACTAGATAATCCAGATGTTGTAGCTTATGAAGCATATCAACATATTTTATCAGCATCCCGACAAGCTATCGCTCAAAATGATTACTTTCAAATTGTATTGGCAGGGGGAAATACGCCTAAAAAAACTTACCAATTACTCAAAAATATAGATACTAATTGGTCAAAATGGCATATTTTTTATGGTGATGAACGTTGTTTGCCTCAAAATGATGATGAACGTAATAGTACTATGGTAGCTGAAACATGGTTAAATCATGTCGCTATTCCAACTAATCAAATCCACATTATTCCAGCAGAATTGGGAGCAATAACAGCGGCTAAACAATATGAAAAAATGCTTAAATCTGTATTGCCTTTTGATTTAGTACTACTTGGTATGGGAGAAGATGGACATACGGCTAGTTTATTTCCTAAACATTATCATTCTTTAGAGGAATTAGTTCACCCAATTTTTAATGCTCCTAAACCACCACCAGAACGTGTTAGTTTAAGCGTTGCTACATTATGTAATACCAATAATTTGCTATTTTTAGTAACTGGTGAAAATAAGCGGGATGCGGTGCAAGCATGGCGACAAGCTAAAAATAATCTACCGATTAGCAAAATACAGCCACAACAAGGAAAAGTACTTATTGACCAAGCAGCATTTTCTTAATAAACCCAATCGTTATTTTTTGGATGCTTGTTTTTTTTATGTATTAATTTTTAGAATTTCGGCTTGACATATTGATAATTCGTTGTTAAACTTTTTTATTTACTGAAGTTACGCAAATAAAATAGAAACCAAGAAAATATAAGACTTTAGATTTTATATCTGTCTGTATTGAATTTTCATAAGCCTTATA
>JAGLFE010000441.1 GCA_023144675.1 Thiomargarita sp.
CCATTTAAAATCCAAACTTCTAGCACCAAAATTAATCATAAAATTAACATTATCCCGTTCAATCTGAGAAAAATAGTTATTATATAAATTTACACTATTTCTAGTAGTTGGATTATACCATGAATTCCTGCTAAAATGTGCTAGTAAATTACCTTTAAAAGTATAACCATGTCGAGCAAAAATTTCATTTAACTCAATCATTATTTTATTCAGGACTACCAAAATAATATAACGTAGCATAAAAATTATCTCCGAATTAAAATTTTTTCCTAGTTTAAAACGATTTGAAATATTGGGTTACGTTTTACTGAACCAACACTATATACTTCAAGGTTTATAAAAGTGGTTATTTATGAAATGAATATTTAGAGAGGGAGGAGTAAAAACTGTTAGAAAATATTAATTCTATTCAACAAAAAAGGGTGGCATCCAACTATTTCTACTATAAAGGTTGGTTGTCTTGAACCGCAAGGTTCATAAGGGGATATCGGAGGAATACTTTAGGCTTCCTACTCTAAAATGGCGTTTGTTCCAATTGGCAGGCTTGCACACCATATCCACTACGCTCCATCCCATAATATATAAATTAAGTTCAAGTATTTACCTAACCTAACAGTATGAAAGAGGATACCAAAAATTCATATTACGATTTGATAGTCCTAAAATAGATAATGGTAAACCTGTTAGGTCTTTGATACCTGACAGGTTTTTTGAGACTATCACTACTTTATTCAGGACTACCTACGATTTTATATCTGCTAAAGCACCTGCAAGCTTTTTTTGTAATCGTTCAACTTCATCATCTATAAGATATTTTTTATCATCTTTTTGATTCTTGCATTGTAAATATTCATGTACAATATTTAAAGCACTAACAACGACAATACGTTCTGTACTAACTATTTTACCACTTTCACGTACTTCTTTAATTTTTTGATTCAAATATTCAGCCGAAGCTATTAAAGTATCATGTTCTTTTTTAGGACAAGCAATTACATAATCCTTATCCAAAATATGTAAATTAATGGGTATCGATTGATCACTCATGAATTAATTTCCATAGTTTTAAGTCGTTCAATCATACTTTCTACTCGTGTACGTGCTAGCTGGTTTTTTTCACGTAAATCTTTATTTTCAGAAATCAAAGCTGCTTCTTTTTTACGTAAAATCTTATTTTCATCTGCTTGCTGTTTACAAGTTTGAATCAGTATATCAATAGTTTCTTCTAATAATTGCAAATTTGATTTTTCCATATTTTACAAGTCTTCTTCAGACTCATTATCTTCTGATTCATAATCGGATTCATCATCGTCAAAAAGATCATCTTCCTCGTCTGTTTCTGGTATTTCACCATCATGAACTAAATAATGTCGCCTAGATAGATAAGCATCACGCATATAAGAATATTTATCCAAAGCTGCTTCTTCTAAAACACCTTCTAAAGTTAATAAATCTGATCGTAAATCTACTCCTTTTACCGCTTCACCAACCAAAATAGCTTGACCAGTATCAGTTGTGGGAGAAGCTGCGTAATAAAAAGTAGGATCAAATAATAAATCGGCTCCAATACCTAATACATCACGGGCTGAACTTGGTCCCAAAATTGGTAAAACTATATAAGGTCCACTATTTACCCCCCAATAACCTAAAGTTTGACCAAAATCTTCATCATGTTTGGATAAACCAATTTCTGAAGCAACATCTATAAAACCTAATAAACCAACTGTAGAATTGACAAAAAACCGTCCAGTATCTGAAGCCGCTTGTCCAAATTTGAATTGCAATAAATCATTAGCTATTACCACAATGTCATCTAAATTATTAAAAAAGTTGGTAACACTTTTATTAACAGGGGTAGGAACTACATGTTTATAAGTTTTTGCAATTGGTTTCATCACAATTTTGTCAATGCCATCATTAAATGCAAATACATGCCGATTTAATTTTTCAAAAGGATCATGGTCAGCATCAGCTACTGTAGGTGGAGTAGAACAACCAGCGATAACCAATAATGTTAAAAAAACCGTAAAAATATGTTTGTAATCAAAATAATTTGACATAGAAGTATCTCCTTTTGGTAATGATAATATAAATCACTTAAATTTTAACCATGTTTGTTGTAATTATAAATTATCAATAAAAAGTTTTATCTATAGAATAAATTAGTTTTTTGGGTTTGTCAAGGTAATAGTGGACAAAAATAGTCAGCTAAAATTTGTAATTTATATTTTAAAAATAATAAATCAATAATTTACAAGCTTTTGTTCTATATAAAGATTAAGATAATTTTATCAAAAATAAAATATCTAAGATAAAGTTGCTTTAACTCCTGGTGGCAAACCTTTTCTATAAGGATTATTAGCAAACGCTTCTTTTAATGCTAAACCTAAATTTTCAAAAATTAATGACCAAGCCGTGGTCGGTTCTGTAAATTGCTGAATATGAATTAAAATACTACAAGCCAATCCACCTGCCAGTCCATCCAAAAAATCATCCAAATCTTCAGAACGTAAATCTTGATAAATAGTTTGCCCAATAATAAATTCTTGGCGTAATTGTGTATTTGAGAAATTAAATGGTAGCAATTGCCAAAATTTTCGTCCTTCAATACTTAAACCAACCCGAATTGCCTGTTCCTCTAAATCCAACTTTGAATTAACGCTACTGCCTGCACCATTTACGCCCCATTCAAGCATTCGCAAAGTTAAAATTTCTAATAAAGCTCTTCCCAATACCAATGCAGTGTCTTCCAAAACCACGTGGCTGGAACTTAAAACGGTAGCATTAAAATTAACTTGAATAGTAAAACCAGCTTTATTGGCTAATAATTCCAACAATTGTTGCAATTCATTTATTTTAATGCTAGGCGCAACTTTAAAATCAAATTTATTTGGACGCTGTTTGGAAAAATCAACTGCTATTTCAACAAAACTTTCTGCCGTACCACGAGAGACGCAACTGTAATATAAAGATTTAGCTAAAACACTAATTTCACCTTGAGAAACATTTCGTTCTATGGGGTAATTATCCAGCAAAATATCAGCATGGCGTGGGGTAAATATTTTACTCAAAGCAATACCGATAGCTCTAAAAACACCTTCCCAACTATGATGCGGGTCTTCAACGCTACAAATCGTAATTGTAAGTTGGCAATTTAAGCCATTAACCAATCCCTGCATCAATTCTACTAAAGGTTGCCCTGAAGATATTTGCTCACAACGCAAGGCTAAAAACCAATTTAAGTCAAGATTATCAATCGCTTTTAATTGCAAATTAGGTACATCAGTTGCAAAATTAATCGCTACTTCGGCACTGCCATCATCAATCATACCCAATGCGGCACTGGTTTCTGCCAAGCGTTTAAATTTAGCGATTTCTTTACCCAAATATTCGCCCAACATAAACCAATCATTATTTAACCAATCCAATTCAATTTCCACACATAATCGCCAAGCAATATGTTCAATCATGTGCGAAACAAAGTCATTAGGCGTATGGATTTTTTTCTGTTTAACATCACCAAACTGCATAGTTATTGTTGGGATTTTAAAACAATTATAAACTTGTTGCGTATAATCGGATTGAATTAAAACTTCAAAATCATCGCCACCAGTTGCGACCCCAATAACATGACATTGTGCCTGAAAACCAGCATTTGCTCCGACAACAGAATCTTCCACCACTACACATTTTTTAGGGTCAACACCTAATAATTTTGCACCTAATAAATAAGTATCAGGGGCGGGTTTTTTAGCCACTTTTTCAATATCATTACCAACAATATAGTCAAAATATTTGGCAATATTGCAACGGTTCAATATATCTTCCACATCAAGCCGAGTATTATTAGAAACAACCGCCATTTTCACATTCTGATTTTGTGCAACTTGTAAAATCTCAATAATGCCTAAATGTAATTCAAAAACGCAACTATGTCGTGCCTGATGAAATACTTTTAAAATATCGGGCAAAACTATTTCAGTTTCTTGAATTTGAAAGTTATTTTCAATTGTTTCCAATATAATCTTCCAAAATTTAACAGAATCATAGGCAAATAAAGAACGAATAAACGGCTTAGAAATCGTAATACCCTGCCCAAAATACTGTTCCAATATCTGATTACAAACAATTAAATCTAAAGACAAGGAATCAATTAATACGCCATCCATATCCCATAACATAGCTTGCGTGTTTACAGGTATCCAAAATCGTTCAGCTAGACATTTTTTTCTTATTTGTTGTTTTATCTTCATATTTTGATATTATATTTTGAAAAGATTTTATTCAATCTAATTTATGTTGAAGAATAATTCAGAATTTAATTAATTAGATTCTATAATAATAAAACTTGATTAATAATTTTTTGTAGATTTTTTGCTAATAATTATTTTTTTTTATAACTTGAGTAATATAATATGAATACTAAAATTATTTGCCTTTGTGCAGCGGTTACTATGTCTTTAGGAGCTTGTCAAGCAACTATGCCTTCTAATGAAACTATCGGCGCAGTAGGTGGTGGAGCAGCTGGAGCAATAATTGGTTCTCGTTTTGGCGGAGGTAGTGGACAACATATTTCGATTGCAGTGGGTACTTTATTAGGTGTATTTGCTGGTAGTGCAATTGGATCTTCGATGGAACAAACTGATGTTACACGAACCCAACAAGTTTTAAATACCACACCACCAGGAGAACCAGTTGCTTGGACTAATGCTAATACTCAAACCCAATATACTGTAACTCCAATTAGTACTTTTAAAAATACCAGTGGACAAGATTGTCGTACTTATAATACGGTTGCTGTTATTGATCAAAAACGCGAAACTTTACAAGGAGAAGCTTGCCGTCAATTGGATGGTAATTGGAAAGCAATTGATCAAAAGAAATAAAAAAGGTAACTATCTACTAAGAAATAGTTTATTTGAAATATCAAAGTTAAAGCTTTAGACTCCAAAATTTTTTTGATTTTTACTTCTATATAATTTATTTGTAACTATCTACCAA
>JAGLFE010000442.1 GCA_023144675.1 Thiomargarita sp.
CTAAAAATAACTTTGTAAATCATCAGGTGCATTAGGTAAACCACCACGTCCACGAATAAAAAAACTATTGGTTTGAGTAGAATCGCAATAGGGTTTTATTATAATACTAGCATCTAAAAATCCAATTGGCAAAATATTAATATTGACATTATAAATATTATCAACTTCAACCTCACCTTCCAAACCTGTTTCCGAAGAAGCACTTATAATACTATCATTCAGGCATCGTGCATTATTAGCAACAATCAAAATTAATCCGCCATGCCCTCCACTTGCATTTGCAATAATTTCACTGTTGGTTAACGAAAAAAAATCGGTACTACCAATAATTAAATTACCACCGTTACCGATTCCAGCAGTAGCCGTAGCGGTTAAACTACTTTCATTCATTAATAATTTCGTACTTGCATTAATAATAATATTACCACCATCAGAATTATCCGTGGCTGTAGAAATAACGCTTTGATCCATGTCTAAATAACTAGTATTTATATAAATATTTCCAGCATTACCTGAGCCAGTACTATCCGCCGATATGGAAGCTTGATTTTTTATATATAAACGTTCTGAAATATCAAATTTGATTTGTCCTCCTTTACCAGTGCCAAAAGTGCTATTATCAATACTGGTATTACCAATTAAATCTATATTTTTAGCTTTAATAAGAATATTGCCAGCATTGCCGGCTGGTAAATTGTTTATTTCAGGTTTAGAACTAGCTTGAATAACTGATATAGTATTATTTTCCCCAATTAATTGTAATTTTTCCGCAATTTTTATATTAATATTTCCACCTTGACCTGGTCCAAAGGTAATAGAACTAATACTGCTATTTAATAAATCTAAATATTGGCTAGTGAAAAAAATATTGCCAGCATTTCCTGCTCGGGAATCTATACTTAAAGAACTAGTTCTAATTTTACTGCCAGCTTCTAAAATCGCCTTGCCAGTAACGTTAATATTAATTTGCCCACCCTGTGCAGGTCCAAAAGCACGGCTATCTATATCAGAACCATTCATAAATAATTCATTTGTTTTAATATCAATTAAACTATTTTTAGTACTAATTTCCGTATTTGCAATAATCTTACTTTGTTGCAAAAAAAATTGACCACTTTGAATATAAACATCACCCGCGCCTAATTTACCAACATCAATACTGGTATTATTTACTGTAATTTTACCTAACTCTGTATGAATACCATCAATTTTTACACCATTTAGCATATTTATCCCAGTTAAATAATTACTCTTTTTTATTGCAGCAAGATTAATTTGTCCTGAAATAGCAATTAAATGAGCATGATTAATATCAATTTCACCAGCTAAAATAGATAATGTTTCATTATCACGTATGGCTAATCGACTTCCTTCTATTCTAATCAAAGCAGGAGTTGCATCCAAAAAACCAAATGCAGAAGGTGGCGCACTAGTCAATAAACTGCTTTCGGGGTAACGGGTGTTAAATGTTCCCGTATTACCAAGATATAATTGTGTTGCGGTACTAATATGTAGTGAACCTTGAATATCAAATTTAGCATTGGGTCCAAAAATAAAGCCATCAGGATTTATTAAGTAGAAATCGGCTTGCGGAATAGTAGAAATTATTTGACCATTAATAATAGAATTTTCGCCACTAGTAACCCGTGCAATAATATGCTCAATATTATCAGCTCCTGAAAAACTAGCCGTTTCCTCCTTATTTAAATTAAACTGGTTAAAACTATGAAATAAATTATTACCATATTGTTGACCCATTTTTGCTGGAATATTAAAATTAGGTCCTTCTAAATTAATGTTTGTTCCCAATGTTCCATCAAATATAACTTCTCCCAATAATGGTTTATTATAAAAACTTAAAAATAGAATAACAAATAAAAATTTATAAAAATACAAAAATGGTTTCCTTTATGGTGCAAAAGTTTTTTTGTTTATTTGGATTAGAATTTCACTAATTTTCTTATTAAACGTAAATATGATACTTAAAAACATTAAAATCTAAATCTTATGTTATAATTCTAAGGCATCTTGAGTAAAAAACTAATTACCCATAAATTGATTATATCAAATTTTAACTAACTTAATTTTTTCAATTAACATGAATAGCAAAACAATCTCAACTACGACTTTTACGGGACAGAAACCTGGTACCTCTGGTTTACGTAAAAAAGTTAAAATATTTCAACAAGCACATTATTTAGAAAATTTTGTTCAATCCATTTTTAACTCTTTGGAAGGTTTTCAAGGTAAAACATTAGTTGTTGGCGGCGATGGGCGTTATTATAACCAAACAGCTATTCAAATAATACTAAAAATAGCAGCGGCGAATGGTTTTGGTGAAGTATTGGTTGGACAAAATGGTTTGTTATCCACACCTGCGGCTTCATTAGTGATTCGTAAATACCAAGCATTTGGTGGCATAATTTTATCAGCGAGCCACAATCAAGGTGGTCCAGATGGTGATTTTGGTATTAAATATAATATTGGTAATGGCGGTCCAGCTCCTGAACAAGTAACTGAGGCTATGTATGAGCAAACCAAAACAATTACTGAATATTCGATTTTAGAAACAACAGATATTGATTTAGCCCAAATTGGTGAAACGCAAATGGGAGAAATGAAAGTAAAAATTATTGACCCAGTTTC
>JAGLFE010000443.1 GCA_023144675.1 Thiomargarita sp.
TATTGGTAATAATGTTGCAAACGGTTGGGATTTTCCCCATAACGTCCATCGGTTGGGCGACGAGAAGGTTGAACATAGGCGGCACTCCAAGGTTCTGGTCCGATTGCTCTTAAAAAGGTAGCTGGGTGAAAAGTTCCAGCTCCAACTTCCATATCATAGGATTGTTGTAAAACGCAACCTTGTTTCGCCCAATATTCTTGTAAAATTAGGATTAAATTTTGAAAAGTAATAGATGATGACAATGTTTTTCCTTTTGTTAGTAAAAAATTAGGTAGTCCTAAAATAGGTAGTGCTAAACCTGTTAGGTCTTTGATACCTGACAGGTTTTTTGAGACCATCACTACTTTGTTCAGGACTACCAAAAATTAGATATTTATAATATTTTCAATTTCAATTATAGTTAAACCAATCGTTTGAGCTATAATAATAGCAAATATAGCAACTCGTTTAACAATAAACTTTTAAATTGTTCTTATAATCATGGTATTTTTACAAAAAAAACCCGTCAGATATCAAAGACCTAACAGGTTTAATATTATTTTGTACAGAATTAGCAATTATTTATAACATTGTAATTTACCAATTTGTTCTTTCATCCTATTACTAAATATTACTTTAGTTAATTTTTGCCATAAATTGTAATCCTCAAAATCTCTTAACTAAACGCCATTGAGTTTGTTTGTTTTCAATTTCACGATGAATGTTCATCATCTGCCATAAAACAATTCCTTATATCGGATGTGATTAATTTTCTTAACTTAATGCTGAAAATAAGTTAATCTTTAATTGGGCAAGATTAATCAGAAATTGCCCCTTGATTTGGATTTTAAATTTATTGAAGAACATCAAGTAACAAATTAAGCTCTTTATCTAGGCTATCACGTTCCTCTTGTAATATTTTTATTTCCTTAGCACTGGCATTGTTTTTACGACTTACTCTTAATTTTTTTTGCAATTTTTTATTTTTTTGCTTCAAACCACTTAATTTACGCAAATTTTTCTGCCGTTCTTGTTCATTAGCAGAAAGAGCAGTTTCCTCTGTTTTAACATCTTTTTCAAGCTGATTTATGACCTTGTTAATATCTTGAAGCTTTTGCTCTTCAATATCAAACTGTTGGGCAATTGTTAGTTTTATATCCTCAAGTTTTTGAGTTTCTATATCTAACTGTTTACCTTCAAGACGATGTGCATCCAAAATCTCTTGTTTGGTTTTTAGTCGATTATTATATGTTCCCTTCCAAAGATTAATCGCCGTTGAGATAGCACCACCGTTTTCTTTTGGGTCTTCTACAGTAGAACAACCTGTTAAAATAACGCTTATAATAAAAATATATACACTGAAAATACGTAACATAATATATTCCTTAAAAATCAGAAAGCTAGGTAGAATGCAATAAAGTACATTCATCCCAGCATAAAAAAAGTAGTTGAAAATAGAGAGTGGCACTTCTAAATCAAATTATAATCCAAGTCTGCTAATTGCGACCCTTGCTTTTCTACTTCAGCAATTGTTTGATGAAGTTTATTAACTTCTTTTTCCAAATTAGCTAATCGGGAATCTTTGGGTTTTTCTTTTTTAATTTCAGCATGTAAAGCCTTTTGAAATTCCAATTCATCCTTCATGTTTTTAACAACTTTGCTAACTTCTTCTTGCTTCTTTTTAAGCACAATCCTTTGATTTTTTAAGGCTTGTTGATTAGCTTTTCCACGCTTTTGAAGAGACACTAATTTCTGTGTTTCTGCTTCAATATGACTAATATCGGCAACTAATTGGGTTTTATAAAGTTCTTTTTCTGCATTAAATAGTTGAGCTTTTTCTATTTCACCAACATACATTGCTTCAGCTGAAGAATATTTTTCTCGGCGGTCTTTAAGTAATTTTCCACCAATTGCTCCAATTGCACCACATATAGCTGCTGCCCCAGCAATTTCTTTCTTACTTCCTCCAAACAATGCAGCACCAACACCACAAGCAACTGCTCCCAAAGCTCCTCCTTGCAAAGCTTCACTCTTTGTCCAT
>JAGLFE010000444.1 GCA_023144675.1 Thiomargarita sp.
GTATAATTAAAAGCTATAGAAAGTAAGTTTTTGGCACAGGCATTATCTATTTCAAGAACTTTTAGGTAGTCCTTATATAGGTATTGCTAAACCTGTTAGGTCTTTGATACCTGACAGGTTTTTTGAGACCATCACTACTTTGTTTAGGACTACCTTATTATTAAATAGTTGGAACGCATTCGCCTTTACAATCTACAGTAAATATTTGTTTATCTTCTAAACGCAATGCGGTTAAAGCACCACCCCAAACACATCCAGAATCTAAACCATATACATTATGCCCTTCGTAATAACCTAAAGTAGCCCAATGCCCAAAAATAATTTGAGTATTATTACTTGCACGATGACTCCATTTGAACCAAGGTTGCTCTTTATTTTGTTGGGAAGTTTGTGGTGAAGTTTTCTTTTTTAGCAGCAGTTTTCCTTTGGCATTACAGTATCGCAAGCGAGTTAAACAATTAGTGATGAAACGTAATTTATCCCATTCATTTAGTGCATCAGACCACTTTTCTGGCTTATTTCCATAAAGATAATGGGTTAAATATTCCTCATATTTAGAACTGCGTAAAACCGCCTCAACTTTTTGAGCATATTTACTTGCTTCTTTTATTGTCCATTGCGGTGGTAATCCAGCATGAATTAGTCCAGTGTTTAACTGTTCATCATAATATAATAAAGGGCGATAACGTAACCAAGTTAGTAACTCATCAACATCTGGAGCATTTAAAATCGGTGATAGAGTATCTCCTAATTTTAAGTGTTCATGGTTACAATTAACCGCTAACAAGTGTAAATCATGATTTCCTAATACAACTACAGCACGTTCATTTAAACTTTTAAAAAAACGTAATACTTCTAAAGAATTAGGTCCTCGATTGACTAAATCACCGGTACTCCATAATATATCTTGGGAATCATCAAAATGGCAAACATCAAGTAATTGTTGTAGTTCGGTATAACAACCTTGTATATCACCAACAACATAAGTTGACATAATGATTAATTGGAAAAGGAAATTTAAAGGAAATTAAAGGAAGAGTAATTGGATGGGGTGAACGATGGGGCTTGAACCCACGACCGCCGGAATCACAATCCGGAGCTCTACCAACTGAGCTACGTCCACCATAAAATGCGCGCCCGACAGGACTCGAACCTGTTACCCTCGGCTTCATACCACTATGGTTTTCACCACCATAAAAATGTTTGCGGTCTGGACCATATCTTTACCATCTCAGGTATGGTGCGTATGGCCTCTACGGAACCCTGCTGTAAAGCCAAATAGCTACCCATAAATCCTTTGCTATTTACTCAGTTTCCTCGGTATTGCCATGTTAAAGGTTTCACCGATATAGCACCATCCACCACAATAGTTCTCGTTTCCTATTGCGGGTCCAAAATTTATTTTTTTAGAAGGCCGATGCTCTATCCAGATGAGCTACGGGCGCAAAAATTGGTCGGGGTAGAGGGATTTGAACCCCCGACACCCTGCTCCCAAAGCAGGTGCGCTACC
>JAGLFE010000445.1 GCA_023144675.1 Thiomargarita sp.
ATTTGAGCCATTTATGATTATTATTCTGCATCATTTATTAGGAATTTAATTCATATTGATATAGCGATTCGGCAATCCCCTTAAATACTTTTTCTAGTTTTGAGTTCTTAACTATACGAATAAGAGTAACAAGCGTTTGTTCGAATATTGGATCTTCATCTACTGTCAAAATAATTCTTATATCTCGACCAATTTTTAGGACGTACAAGCTTGATTCATCATCAACAAGTTCTAGTTTTATAGGTTGATAAGTGTGCTTATAAAACGCTGAAACATCTGATTCTAGTAATTGTGTATATTGGTTAAGTTTTTGAACAATACGACCCCGTTCCTTACTTGGAAACTTATTTAGTTCTTTTTCAAACTTTTTTGTTGACTCAAAACGTATGTTCATATTTTTCTCACACATAATAAAAATTATACTACATACTAGCACAATTTAAATTTTTTTTGAGCTAGTCTTTTGAGATTTATATAAACTTTTCTAAATATTTCAAAACTTGTTGGGTAATATTCGGCTCAAGACTATCAAAATATTGACCATCAACAATTTGGGTTCGTAACCAAGTTAGTTGTCGTTTAGCTAGTTGTCGAGTAGCTGCAATCGCTTTTGGTGGTAAATCAGTCTGTTTTAACTGCCCAGCTAAATAAAGCCAAACTTGTCGATAACCGACACAACGCATCGATGGTAAATCGGCGTGTAAATCATGGCGTTCAAATAAAACCTTTACTTCTTCAATTAATCCTTGTTCCAGCATAACATAAAAACGTTGTGCTATTCTATCATGTAAAATATTTCTTTGGCTGGGAGCGACAATTATTTTAATAGTTGGATATGACCATTGATGGGCAGGATGTTTAGCGTACCAAGCGGTAATGGTGCAACCAGATGTTTCATAAACTTCAATCGCTCTTTGAATACGTTGCGAATCATTTGGATGAATAGCTTGAGCGGCTGATGGATCAATTTGAGCCAATCGTTGGTGCATAGCTGCCCAGCCAATTTTTTTAGCTTCATTATCAAGTTGTTTACGTATTTCAGCATTGGCGGTGGGTAAATTAGATAAGCCTTTTAATAAACTATTAAAATAAAGCATAGTTCCACCTACTAGCAGTGGAATGCGCCCAGCTTGGTAAATTTTTTCAACTTCAATATGCACATCATTATAAAACTGACCAACTGAATAACTTTCAACAGGATCACGTATATTAATTAAGCGATGGGGAGCTTGTGCCAAAGTAGTTGCATCGGGCTTGGCAGTACCAATATCCATGCCCCGATAAACCATTGCTGAATCAACACTAATAATATCGCAAGGTAAATGTTTTACTAAAGAAATAGCTAAATCAGTTTTTCCTGAAGCAGTTGGACCTATTAAAAAAATACAGGGTAAAGGCATATTAAAAATCTAAATTGAATAATTGTTTATTAATTAAATTAGCAAATCTAGTAAAATTTTGTCAACTAAAAATTAAAACTTGGAAAATAATATCCAATTGGCTTAATTTTTTGATTTGTGAATATTTTGCAAAACATTTAATTGTTCAAAAATAACATCATTCACCACGGTTAATTTTTTGCGCATTAAACTACCAGCCGCTGTTGTATTAGAAAAAACAGGTCGTAATACAGAATAACCTAAACCAGATAATATAAGCATTGCCTTAATTGAAATTTTTAATTCTGGCATCATGGCTAAAATCGTCTGTTGCTCAGTAGAAGTAGTATCCAAACAATGACCACAAAATCGATTAGCTTTTTCAATTAAATCAAATATATTTATTTCAGCAGAAAAATATTGTGGACGAATATTCATAAAATAATTTGCTATTGCATCGAATAATGAATTTACCACTTCTTGATTAGGTGGTTTTTGTAAAGCCCGCTCGCAAGTTTTTAAAAAAGCTTGTCCAGCAGGAGAGAGAATTTTTACTAATTGGATGGCAAGTTGATTATTTTGCAAAACTAATGGTTTTAAAAGATTTTGGATAAGTTCTGCATCAATAGGCGCAGGTAAATTAAGTGGTAAATTATCAGGTTGCGCCCATAAAAACCCAGTTAAATAAGTTGATTTTTTTTGTCCTTGCTGCCATATTTTTTGACGTTTAGTTTCCGAAATTAAATTTGGTTGCAAAATTAAACGCACGGATTCAGTAATATTAAGCGGTTCAATTTCAAATGGCAAAAATTCAATTAAATAATTCGCTAACTGTTGAGCAAATTTATCCTGAACAACCGCTTGAATCTTCAACATACTGCGAGCATTATCGGCATTAGGCATTGCCCACCAAGCTCGCTGGGCTAATTCTGGAGTCAAACTCTGAGTATGCGTTACCGCCACAACAGCATCATCTTCACCCAACATTAACCATTGGGCTAAATTTTCAACTTTAGTTTCCCCCATTTGATTCCAATTCCGCAAAGAAAGTGGATATACGCCTGATGACTTTTTCAAATAATTAGAAATTAATTCCCGCACAGCAATTAAATATTGGGAATCTTGGCATACGGGATGTAATTGTATTTTCGCTTCACCCTGTTCTGATAATCCATAGACTATCATTTTAGTTTCATCAATACGAATCGCTTGTAATTGCGTAGCCAAAAGGATATTTAAGCGAAAATTGTCTTCGTGTGTAAGTTCGACCATAATTAATTAAGTTGAATACGTTGTCCCCAAGGTGTTTTTTTCTTACCTTTAACTAGCCAAATAGTGGAATAACTCGGTTGTTGTTCAGGAAATTCACCACTGGCATCGGTAAAATAAATCAACAAATCTGGAGGCATCATATTAGTTTCAATATAATCAAAAACTGGTTTGAATGAAGTTCCACCGCCGCCGATAAATTCCCGTGGACTGATAAAATTTTCCCAAGGTTCAATTATCCAAGGACTGTCTTCAGTTAATTCAGCATCACAGGCTAATAAGGTAATTTTTGCTCTTATTTGTCCCTTTAAAGCGTTAATTTCAGTTAAATATTGGGCAACTTCTTCATTGCTAATAGAACCGCTAATATCAATTGCCACCACTATATTTAATGAACTGCTACGTTGGCTAGGCAAGATTGCTGGTCCATCTCGTCTCGAAAGGCGGCTATAAGTATAATCATCTCGTGCATTTATCGTCATATAACGAGCTAATAATGCCCGCCAAGGTAATTGAGGTTGCAATAAATGCTCAACTATTCGAGTCATCGCACCACTTAATTTACCAGCTTGCATAGCTTGCTGAGTTGCTCCAGCTAATCGTTCCTGCCATTGTGTAGCTAAATTTTGACATTCCTTATCATTTAATGGTGGCGGTTGTGGTACGCCCTCGAACTCTGGTTTAGGTTCAAATTCGCCTTGATTGGGCTTGGGTTGAGTCGGTTGATTATCAACATTTCCACCAGTATCATCATCTGTATTATTAGGTTGCTGTTCATTAATACCACTACCTTGTCCATCAGAACTTTTCTGTTGTTCATCTGAATAAACATGTTTATCCATCGGTTCATCAGCATTATTTTCATCAATCATGGGATAAATTTCTTCAGCCGTCATCCCAGTAAAACTATCTTCTATCCAAACACCAGGCGGAGGAGTTAATTCATCTTTAATCAACAAGGGATTAATAGCATAATCACAAGCCAAATCCCAACGATGTTTATTACGATGTTGACGGCGAGCAAAGTGGGAAAAAGCACAATGCAAAGCTTCATGGGCTAAAACGAATTGTACTTGATTGATATTTAAACTTTTAATATATTTAGCACTGTAATAAAAGTTTTTAGCATCAGTGGCAGTAGTTTGACACCATTTTGGATCAGCCATTTTGGTTTGCAAACGGAGAACTAAAGCCCCTAAAAATGGTTTATCCATAATTAAGCGGGTTCGAGCTTGGACTAATTTCAGTTCGGTAGAATTCATCAGCTTTGAAATTTATAATTTATTCTCAAGGGATTTTTTATAACGGATTGGAAACCATAATTGTTCTATTTTTCAGTTAATTTGTTGTTAAAACTTTTTAGTTACATTTATTGCATTTTGAATTCTATTTAGCAAAATATCTAAATCAACTTGTTTATTATAACCAATAATATTAATACGAGGTATTAAATTGCTACTTTTAACAATGTAATAACTATCTTTAGTTCTAGCTAAGTTACCTTTCATGTAACAAACTCTTTTCTTGGTCATATCCGTTTGTATATAAGTTTGTAATCGACAACCTAAACCAATATTATCATAATAAATATTCCCAAAAAAATTCAGCAACATATTAGAACCGCTGTTATTATCAATACTTGATAAATTTTTAATGGCTTTGACGCTAATTACTTGTTGCGTATTATTATTTTCGGTTCCTAAATAAGCATTAAAGGCAATGGGTTGCCAATTGATTAAGTGTAATTGCTTGATATATCCAGATAATTTTCCTTGTATTTCTCCAAATTGAACGGCTGTGGTTAAACTTTTCAAATCCAATTGCTTAATTTTAATATTCGCTGTTAAATCAGAAATATCTTCAAGGGAATTATTTATAAGTAAATTATCTAATATAATATCGCCATTAAAAATCTTTATTCGCAATTTATTATTCATGTTCAATTGTTGATTGCGATAATTAATAAGTGGAATATTAGCTGATACTTTTCCATGAAAATTCTTCCACCCAAAAGCTTCAGTCAATTTTGATAATGAAATGGGAGATAAATGCCCTTTTATTGACCAACTAACATTTTTTCTACCCATATTTTCAAAAGCAAACTGTTCAATATAAAAATTACCATCAAAAATAGGCGAATTCCAAGGGGCTAATAATTTAATATTATTACCCGATATATTAATATGCAACTGGCTTGTTCCCAATTTAATCTCA
Source organism: Thiomargarita sp. (assembly GCA_023144675.1). Taxonomy (GTDB): domain Bacteria; phylum Pseudomonadota; class Gammaproteobacteria; order Beggiatoales; family Beggiatoaceae; genus JAGLFE01. The sequence goes on from JAGLFE010000445.1 coordinate 4,863, forward strand.
GGATTAATTAAATAACCACTTTTTATATGTAAATTGGATGGAAAATTGGAGTTATTACTATGCCATTGATACACACCACGCAAACCATTAAAACTAAACTTTTTACGCTTATCTGCTATATCTACATCATATAATTGCACAAATACATGGCGTTTATTTAGTTGACATTTTATCTTGATAGTGGCAATTCCATTAATATCCAAATGATTCAACTGCGAATCTTCAGTAAAAAATACTTTAATATAATTAGTATAAATAGGTTTAACAGGCGTTTTTATCAATTCAGCAGATAATTGCTTAATATGCAACTTTTTGTCAAGTAGTTGAAATTTTCCTTGCCCAGTTAAATCTCCAATATTAGTATGAATATATCTCAACGAATGCACTGTTAAATGACCAGCTTGCCAGGCTAAATGACTTTTAATTGTTATTGGATTAGTTTTTGAATTTACATAAATCGGATTAATATAAAATTCGCCATGATTCGATTTCAAAGTTGTGCTAATTTCATAGCCATGTTGCGTATCATTATTTTCTAATGGTTTAATATTCAATGCAATATCAACTGCTAAATTTTCACTAGCTAATGTACCAATATTGTTAGAAAATTCTAAATTATTTACTTTGCCATGAATAGAAATATTGCGTAATTTTTTATCTCCCCATGCTTGTATATTCAAATTTTGGATAAAAACATCTAAATTAAATATTGGAGTGATTTTTATTAAATCATTGATTTTATTTAAAAATTTTCGTAATTGTAGCTGATAAATATCTAATTGTATTTGCCATTGTGAGGGGGAAAAGTAAATATTGGCTTTTAATTTACCATCTGCTATAAATAATTGTTCTAAGTTCAATTGTACGGTTTGCGTATCAAATTCATAATTAAATGAGATAGGATTTATGCTTTTATCTAATAAATGTTCACCTATTTGTAAATCAGCATTAGCACATATAATTTTTTTCAGATTATATTCAACATTTGGACAAATTAATTTGATATTTTTAATAGGTTTTTCTAATTGAGAAATATGTAAATTAGCAATATTAAGCTTCAATGTAATATGTTGATTTATATCCCAATTCCATTTAACAGTAATATTTTCCATTTTCCAGCCAATGCCAGAAAAAGAATCTAATTTAAAGTTAATGATATCAACTGCTAAAGTATAATTAGAATATAAACAACAAAATATTAATACATATCTCATTTTTAAGCATTTCGCAAAATATAATACTTTTTGGTTTGTAACTATCTAGCAATTAAAGCTTCAAATAAATTTTAACATGATTGATGC
>JAGLFE010000446.1 GCA_023144675.1 Thiomargarita sp.
ATACCTATTGATTTTAGTAAACCGCAAAATTTTTCTGGGCAAATTCATATTGACGATTTAATGACACTTTATAAGCATTCTAAACCGTTTTCTTCAGCAAGTGAAGAATTAGAAGCTTTAGGTAATTTGATTGCACAATCAAGTGAATTAAGAACTCGTTATGTAAAAAATAAACGATATTTTAAGCAACTTCGAGAATTATATGCCCAATCAACGTTATTACAAATTCCTGAACATTTAACTAGACTGGAAGATAAATTACAAGCTGCTTATCTTGAATTAGATTACGACCAACAACTTGCAAATAGTATGAAAGCTGCTGGCAATGTAATATTAGGTATGTCATTAACATTGTCTGAATCTAAAAAAGATAAACTAGTTGATTTAGCAAATTGTATCAAAAAATATCGAATTAACAATATCATATTGCCAAATGCTCATGAACGTTTGGCTTATCCTGTTTCTAGCATTAATGCTGTTACACCGATTGATACTTTATGTAATTATGTAGCTGGTATTGGCTATTTTGACTTTAAAGCTGTCAATGAAAATTCACGCAGTACGCCATTAATTGTCAAATATCAAGAAAGTTATTTACCTTCATTAGCCTTATTATTAGCTACTAATAAATTAGCTAAACATTATAGTCAAATCGAAGTTGAGCTTTCCAAAGGTATTAAGATTAATAATAGTTATATTAATACTAGTGAACAATTAGAATTAATTCCAACTTTTTACCAAAATGCAACTGGTTTGAAAATAGATTCTTTTGTCGATGTATTAACAGGTCGTATAGACGCAAAAACTTATGCTAATAAAATTGTTATTATTGGAATTACAGCGGATAATTACACCAATTTCCAAGCAACGCCGTTAGGTGAAATGCCTACCAGTTTAGTATTAGCTCATACGGTTTTAAGTTTATTAAACCAAGATTTCTTTATGCAACCTGTTTGGGCAAATGGATTAGAAATATTCTTATGCTTAATTATTTTTGCTTATATAAACTTTTTATTGCCTATGATAAGGGAACGTATGAGCTTAATAATTACCAGTATTAGCTTAACAATGTTGAGCTTATTATATATTATTTTCTTAACTAAAGGCTTATTAGTTCACTTAATTATACCCATTTTATTTATTTTATTAGGGCATATTGGTTCAATGATTCAACAAGGCATTATTGCTTATCAAGATGCGTTTCGCTTACATCCAGATGCAGTTGAAAGTAACCGTTTATTAGGACTAGCTTTTCAAGGACAAGGGCATTTAGATTTAGCATTTGAAAAATTTCGTTTATGTCCACTTGATGACACTATTTCAAATTTATTATATAATTTAGCTTTAGATTATGAACGCAAACAACATTTTCGTCATGCTTATATGGTATATCGTTATATAGGCAATTATAAATCAACTTTTAGAGATATAGCTCAACGTTTAGAAAGAACTTATAATTTAAAAAAATCAAGCATAGCTGGAAATAGTTTAGATACTTGGTTATTCAAAGGTGAACAAGAAAAACCGATATTAGGACGTTATCAAATAGAAAAAATTTTAGGAAAAGGCGCAATGGGCGTAGTTTATCTTGGTCAAGATACTAAATTAAACCGTTTAGTGGCGATTAAAACCTTGCCTTTATCACAAGAATTTGGTACTGAGGAATTATTTGAAGCAACCATCCGATTTTTTCGAGAAGCAACTGCCGCTGGTCGTTTAACTCATAATAATATTATTTCAGTACATGAAGCTGGCGAAGAGCAAGATTTAGCTTATATTGCGATGGAATTTTTTAAAGGTGGTAATTTAATTCCTTATACCCAAGTTAATAATTTATTGCCTGTAACTACAGTTATAGAACTTATTATAAAAATTGCCGAAGCTTTAGATTATGCACATAATCAGGAAGTTATACATCGAGACATTAAACCAGCCAATATTATGTATAATCCAGTTAATAATGAGATTAAAATAGCAGATTTTGGTATTGCCCATATTACTGATTCCAACAAAACTAAAACTGGGATTATTTTAGGCACGCCATCTTATATGTCGCCAGAACAAATATCTGGTAAAACTTTAGATGGTCGAACTGATTTATTTTCTTTGGGCGTAATGTTATATCAGCTCTTAACTGGAACTTTACCTTTTCAAGCTGATTCATTGGCTACCTTAATGTTTAAGATTGCCAATGAACCGCATATTGATATTTTAAATGTACGTTCTGATATAGAAGATTACCTTAAAGATATTGTAAATATGGCATTGCAAAAAGAGATTAATTATCGTTACCAAACAGGAATTGAATTTGCTCATGAATTGCAAAATTTTAGGCAGCACGGAGAGAGCTAATATGTGCATAGAAATGCTTGCTTTAACCGATACTGGGCGCATTCGTAAACACAATGAAGATTATATTAGTATTGATAAATCATTGGGTTTAGCCGTACTGGCTGATGGCATGGGTGGCTACCAAGCGGGGGAAGTGGCTAGTAAAACCGCTATTAAAGTTATTATCGAACAGTTAAACAGTTTAATTAAAACCCAATATTATAAACACAGTCATCGAAAAAAAAGTAATTATCATATTAGCACCGTATTTTTGGAACAAGCTGTTTTAAAGGCAAATCAAATTATTTATGAAATGGCTGAAACACAAGCCTGTTATAAAGGCATGGGTACAACCGTAATTGCAGTATTATTTCATAACGATTTTATTAGTATTGCCCATGTAGGCGATTCACGTCTATATCGTTTGCGAAACCATGAACTTTGCCAAATAACTAAAGACCATTCAGTTAATCAAGAATTAATTGATTGCGGTTATTATACTTTGGAACAAGCTCGTTGTTCGACTAATAAAAACTTGGTTACTAGGGCATTAGGAGTAAGTCAAAAATTGAGCGTTGAAATTCAGGAATATGATTCGTTGGCGCAAGATATGTACCTACTTTGTTCTGATGGTTTAAGTGATATGTTGGAAGACCATGATATACAAAATATTATGAGCTATTCAAATTCATTTAAACAAACAGCTCAATCTTTAGTTAATCAAGCTAATCAAAATGGTGGTAAAGATAATATTTCTTTAATTCTAGTTCGTCCTTGCCAAATACTTGAAATGTCAAAAGTTGCTTGGTGGAAAAATCCATTTAAATTGTTTAATTATAATTATATGCCCTATTCTAGGAAAATAAAAAGCAAATGGGGATA
>JAGLFE010000447.1 GCA_023144675.1 Thiomargarita sp.
ATATGTATTTCTTGGTAGATAGTTATAATTATTGAATAATTAATTGTCTAAAAAACAAAAAAATTATTAGTAATTAACCATTAGATATTCACAATTCACAATTAAAGAAATTATCAATGCTATACGCCCTCATTATTTATCTATTACATAGATTTTTCCGAAGATGTCATTTCTTGCAAAATAATTAATTTCTGCCAAATTTTTCTACTTAAACCATTGGTTAAACTTTCTAATTCATTAACAGCAGAAACAATAGCTGTTTCAGGCAAATCCTGAGCGTAAATAGCAGCCACCTTGCCTACAATTGCTAACATTTCAACACAATAATCTAAATAGCGACTTAGTTGATGAATAGTCATATTTCGTATTGGAGATGAGAAAGTTCTCATTTCTTTATTAACTGTTTCAATTGGATCTTTAGTAAGCTGGTGCATATCAATAATATGCGCAATTGCCCTTAATTCATTAATCGAAGATAATACTTTTCTTCTCTTAAATCTAGTTTCAAGCGTGATAAGAAAAAATATAGCTATGCTAATAAAAATTAGTTCATTAACGATGGATTCAACCGTTTGTAATAATTCTATTGCGTGAAATTCATCTAAACGCCAATCAAGGGTGTAAAAACTATAATAAATAGCGAGTAAACAAATTATAATAATAAATCCACTAAAAAATCTAAGTAATAAATGCGGTTCATTAATCCAAGCAATTTTAGTTTTGGTTTCCGCAGATATACTTTTTAATTCCCCGCATACTGCCATTAATCCTGATTCAGGAAACCGTTCTATGAGCCGATTATGTAATTTATCAATCGTATCATTAATTTGATTAAAATCTAATTTACGGTACATAAATTTTATCCTATCATTGTTATCAAGAAAAAACTAAATTACTTAATTTTAATTGAAAACTGATTATTTATTTAGTATAAATTTAAAAAAAGTTATTAATTTATTTTAATCAATTAATTGGAAATATTGTTAAACTTGATTTTAATATTGAAATTACATACAAATTTATAATTTGAAATTTAGCAGGAGACAAAAGTGGGAAATAACAAATTTTTCTTAACAAATAAGTTAAAAAACTCAATATTATTTATTGCTTTTATAATTCAACCTATATTAGTTCAAGCTATTGACAACACTTTGGGCATCCAACCAGAACGCCTTTCTACTAATGAGGCGGAATTTTATAATGAATCAGCGGAAACAATATTACCATTACCATCTTTGCCTGAATTACCTCCTATAGAAAATGATGGTTCTTTATCATCACTTAGTTATATCGAAGTAAAGGGTTTTAAATTCAAAGGTAATAAAAATTTTTCAGATGCAGAACTTAGGGAAGTTACTTGGTCTTATATAGGAAATATTTCTGCTGAAGAGTTACAGGAAGCTAAAAATAAAATTACTGAACACTATATTAAAAACGGTTATATTAATTCTGGTGCAATTATTCCAGACCAAAAAATTGATGATGGTGTAATTTTTATAGAAATTATTGAAGGCATATTATTAAATATTGATGTAACTGGTAACGAAAAATTACGTACTTCCTATATTAAAGAACGGTTAAGAGATAAAACAGGCGATACGCTTGAGATTCAAAAACTACAAGAACGTTTGCAAATGTTGCAACAAAATCCTCGTTTAAAACGTATTCAGGCTGAATTAGGTCCAGGTATTCGATTAGGCGAAAGTATTTTAAGAATAGATGTTAAAGAAGACCGACCTTATGATTTTGAAGTTGGAGTAAATAATCATCGTTCTCCAAGTGTTGGTGCTTATCGTGGCGAATTTAAGTTTTGGCATCATAATATAACTGGTATTTTTGGAGAACAAAATGGTTGGGGCGATACTTTATATCTCCGCTATGGTTTAACTAAAGGTTTAAAAGATTATACGATTCGTTATGATGTTCCAATTAATCATTATTATGGTACTTCTTTATCATTTAATATTGAACGTAGCGATTCTGAAGTCGTTGAAGAACCTTTTAAACCACTAAATATTGAAAGTGAAGCCGATACCTATGCTATTTCTATACATCAACCTATTATTAAAACTCCCAAAGAATCCTTTGATTTAGCATTAAAATTTGAAAAGCGTATGAGTAAAACTTATTTATTGGGACAAGGTTTTTCATTTTCCCCTGGTGTCGATGAGGGTGAAAGTGATTTGTCGGTAATTCGTTTTTCTCAATCTTGGGTTAAACGGAGTACCGTTGAAGTACTTGCTGCTCGTTCTAGTTTTAATTTTGGTATAGATGTTTTTGATTCGACTATAGATAAAGATATATTAATTGAAAATGCACCTGATAGCCGTTTCTTTACTTGGCTAGGACAATTCCAATATGTAAGGCAATTAAATTTTTTAGAATCGGCTAATAAAAAATTAGGTAAAAGTCAAATTATTTTACGGGCTGATGTACAGTTAGCTAGAGAAGATTTATTGCCATTAGAAAAATTATCTATTGGAGGTGCAACAACTGTCCGTGGTTATCGAGAAAATTTATTAACTCGTGATAACGGTTTTATTTCTTCTATAGAATGGCGGATTCCAGTTTTTAACTTTGCAATTGCGGGAAAAAATATTGAGGATGGAAAAGTAGAAATTGCCCCTTTTATAGATTACGGGCGAGCTTGGAATACCGATATTGATACTCCAGATCCAACAAAAATTTATAGTATTGGAATTGGAATTCGCTGGTCGCCCAATGAACATATTTATACCCAATTATACTGGGGACACGCTTTACGTGATATACCCGCTCCAGAAGATAAAGATTTACAAGATGATGGTGTACATTTTCAACTTAATGCTGCATTTTAAATTCGTATTCACTGAAATTACGCCAATAAAAAAATTGAGTTATATGCAAGTTTGGTTAGCAAAGTATAACCCAATATTATATATCGGGTTACGTTAATTCATACAACAATATTCATTTAAGGTAACTATCTACCAAGTTAAAAAATACGTATAA
>JAGLFE010000448.1 GCA_023144675.1 Thiomargarita sp.
AAAAGGAGGAGAAGATACTTTATTGGAAATAGTGAATAAAAGAAGTAGTTTACCTGTTCGTAAACATAGTCCTTTAATGCAATACTCAATCAAAGAAATACTAAATATGCCGCATTGTGAATTTCAACGTCTTATTAACTGGGTGGAAAATATCTATATAATACTTAATCGTTTAACAGCACAACCTACTAATAAGATAGAATACTCACTTAGTAATTTTCCTGATTCACAATGCCCTCATGTTGGTAACAAAGGTAAAAATATTCAATATCTAAAATTATCTGAAGCTTTTGAACCACTAGGTTCTAGTAATGAATATAGTTACCAACATACTTTAAAAGGTGAAACAATTTACGTTATTCCTACCAACTTTTTACCATAAACAAAATCTAATCGCCTATAATTAAAAAGGAATTTATTATGAGCAAATGGGTATGTAAACTTGAGAATGTAATTGCTACATGGCCTGGTCGAGAAAAAACGACTTTAGATCATATTGAACTTGCCCCTTCTGTTATAGAAGATCATCCTATGTTGCCAATTATGGGTCCAAGTGGACAGGGAAAAAGTACCTTACTTTACCTACTGGCAGCCTTAAAATGGCCGTCGGAAGGTGAAATTACTTGGACTTTTCCAGATGGGAAAAAATGTTCTTGGGGAAAAAGTGGTCTTGGTGCAAAGAAAGCTGCATGGTTACGACGAGAACGTTTTGGCTTTGCTTTTCAAGATCACACATTATCTTCCCACTTGACTGTATTAGAAAATATCGCTTATCCACTATTGTTAAAAGGTAAAAGTTGGAAAAAAGCATACCAAATGGCTGAAAAGCAACTTGAAATGGTGCTATTAAAAGATGAGGAAAAAATATATGATGATTTCATTCATAGTTTTCCCACCCAATTATCAGGTGGACAACAACAACGTGTTGCTTTAGCACAAGCAATGATTCACGAACCATGGGTATTATTTGCCGACGAACCAACTGGGCAATTGGATTACTGTACCCGTCATCAAGTTATGAATGTACTAAAAAAATGGGTTAAAACAGACGAAACTAAACACCGTTTAATTTGGGTAACCCATCACCATACAGATGACCTTGATTTAATGGATTTAAATGACTTTCTATTTGTAGAACAAGGAAAATGTAAATTACAGCATCGTTCCGATTTAGAGAAATGGAAACAACAAGTAAATAATTTACAACAAGGAGAACAACAACAATGAAAATATGGTGGAAACTTGCTTGGATTGAATGGTGGCGTTCTATACAATTTTGGAATAAAGGCAACAAAGATTTTTTTTGGTTGACCTTACTATTAGCCTTAACATTAAGCTTGGCACTGCTAGTTTATGGCACTCGTGAAGGTTTATTAAATCGCTTTATGGATGTTTCTCTTGGTTATGTACAAGATGCTGGGATACCTATTTGGGTAATTGCCAAAGTAGATGATCAAGGTCGTGTTTTAGATCGTGAATTGCTAGAAAAAATTAAAGCATCGAAATATAATATTCACCCTTATCGTTTAATCGAATGGGATAAAATTTCTTTACCAGCAACTTTGGATGGTAAAACCGAGTTATGGCAAGCAAAACATATTCCTTTTAAAGGTTGGGCAGTACAAGCGCATGATCCATTGTGGAAAAACAATCTTTCTAAGACTAAAATAACATCAGAATTACCTTTGGAAATTATTGCAAGTAAAGCTTTATTTGAAAAATATTTTCAATGTAAAAAATATGAAACCATCTTAAAAAACAAATTACCTAATTTTAAAACCAGCCAAGTTACTAATGATAATTTATATTGTCTTGCTAATCAATCTTTATGGTTAGAGGTCAATACTATACGTGGACGTGAATTAATGCCCTTTCACATTAATTGGGTAACAGGACGTATTGTAACTATGGATGAACTTGCGTTTCTATTTCCAATCAGTACATTATATGCACTAGATGAGGCTAAATATTCTCCTCAACTTAAATATTATCCTGAAGGACAAGGTGATAAGGTAAAACGTGTTAAAGCATTGATATTTTGGCAAAATGAAGAAAATGAAGACTTACGTGCTAATTTGGCAAATTGTCTATTAGCAAAACCAGTAGAAAATAAGGCTACAAACCAAATTATACCCAAATATCCACTACCTTTAAAATGGGTAGAACAATGTGCTAAACGTTATGCTATTCCGCTACAAATAGAACCATCTCAACTGCTTCCAGAACCTTATTTAAGTGTTGCTGAATCATTGGATGGACATCGTTTTCGTTACTATGATGATAAATTAACCATATTATGCGATTACCCATGTTCTCCTGTTACAAATGTAGTACCTGCATGGAAAAAATATGCTATTCAATCAAACGATAGTGAAGCAACAGCCGATATGTTAACTATGATTGGCGGTTATCAACAAGCCTTTGTTTATACAGAACGTAATGGATTATTTGAACGCTTAACAGAACTAAAAACAATTACTAGAACCCCAAAAGACCCGCCTGCATTGAGTATTCATCCAACTTATGACAATGCTCTGATACGATTCAATTTTATTGATGATATTATGCAATTATTAAATTCAAGCTACGGGTTGTTCTTTATCGTATTTTTAATAGTATTACTCGTTGTACAAATTGGTATTGTTATTCAACATCGTCAGCATGGTTATGGTATTTTCTTAGCCAAAGGAATGTCTTGGATACAACTACATTTCATGGTATATATGCAAATTGTACTCAGTTTTTTATTAGCTCTTATTTTAACAATGCTATCAATTATAATGATGCAAAAATTACTGGGGGTAGAATTAAGTTTCATCACCAAACGATATGAAACTAATATTCAAGTCGGAGATTTAGAACTTTTACCACTATTGTGGGTAGAATATGGAATTGTAAGTGCAACCGTATTAGGAATGGCGTTTTTAATCGCAATGTTATTTCTCTTAATTAAGCAAATACGTTTTGGACAACAGGCAGCTCATTTGTTTTGATAAAATAAATACCTTACATAAATAGTTTTCGTAAAATGTTTGCTAACAATTATTGATAATTTTGCACAAAGTAGTGATAAACTAATTAATTCATCAATTTGATTATAATTTTACCACTACTTTATTCATAATTGCCCTAAATCTAACTGTTTTTTTAAAATTTTAACTCAAGTAATCCATTAAAATAATATTATGATAACTCACTTACTGAAAAAAACCCACCTGATTAATTTAACTTTATTAACCAGTTTAATGGGAGCATGTGTAGCAACATCTGATTCTCTCAAAGAAACTGAATCTATTAAGGTAATGAAAGCACCAATAGTTCAAAATCAGATAGAAAAAGCGGGGGGAAATTTTATGCCTATTATGTCCAAAGATCAGAATAATTCAGCACCGCCAATCAAGATTGAAACAACGGTTTCAGATAGTATTAACAATTTTGCGCTGGATATATATACTCAATTACATGAAGCGGAACAAGCCAATTTATTTTTTTCTCCTTATAGTATTTCTTCTGCATTTGCAATGGTATATGCTGGTGCTAAAGGGGAAACAAAAAAACAAATGGCTACAGCATTAAATTTTAATGAAAACCAGAATATTCATCTTGGTTTTTCTGACTTGGAAAAAAATTTAACTTCACAAAATAACTACCAACTTAATATTGCAAATGCACTTTGGGGACAAAAAGGCTTTTCATTTTTAGTTGAATTTGTTGATTTAGTAGGACAATATTATGGTGCAAAATTAAAATCGGTTAATTTTAAAAAATCACCTGAACAAGCAAGACAAACAATTAATCAATGGGTATCAAATAATACCAGCCAAAAAATAAAAGAATTGTTAGTTGAAGGTGTTTTGACACAACAAACAAAATTAGTCTTAACCAATGCAATTTATTTTAAAAGTAGTTGGCAAAATCCGTTTGATTCTTATCATACTAAGCAATTGCCATTTAAAATGATTGCGAATAAACAAATTAATGTACCAACTATGCAAAAAGAAGGTAATTTTAAATATGCTGAAACTGATGATGTCCAAATACTTGAATTACCTTATCAGAAAAAAGAATCTGAAACAGGTATTTCTATGTTTATTTTATTACCTAAAACTGTGGAGGGACTTTCTTCTGCAAAAAAAGAAAAGATACAAACATGGATAACTCTTAATCCAAAAAGTTTGGAAAAAAAATTAGTTAAGGTTCATTTACCTAAATTTAAACTAGAATCAAGCTTTTCATTAAAAGAATCATTAAAAAAATTAGGTATGTTAGATGCGTTTAATCAAAAAAATGCTGACTTTTCTGGCTTAAATGGTAAAAAAGATTTAGTTATTTCTGATGCGGTACATAAAACTTTTATAAATGTAGATGAAAATGGTACAGAAGCCACCGCCGCAACTAGTATAATTATAAGTGCTAAAAGTATTCCTGTTGATTCACCAATTGAATTTAGAGTTGATCACCCATTTTTATTTTTAATTAAAGATATCCCCTCCAATACTATTTTATTTTGGGGAAAGGTTTCTAATCCTTTATTAAATAATTAAAGTTAAGTAAAAGCGAATATTTCAATACTTTTAGATTTCATATTTGGTAATTACTCACCCCCCCTTGACAAAAAAGCAAAAAAATATTTTTATAACAAATAATGAAAAAATTACCGATATTAAAAAATCTGTCTCATGTTAAGAAATGCTCATTAAGCTATGGGAAAATAACCAAAGGCTAGAGGAAAATAACAAAGCCTTAAAAAGTCAAATATCAGGTAATTCAGTGCCAAAAAAGACCAGTAAGAATTCAAGTAATC
>JAGLFE010000449.1 GCA_023144675.1 Thiomargarita sp.
AATAGCTAAGGTTTATTATGACATAAATCGCAACTAACGGCTCGTAGCTCGGAGTAAGCTTGCGAACTCCAACATTTAAAGCGGATAGATGAAAAGTTGGACTTCCTATGTCAGTCCAACCTACGTGCTACGTTATAATGCAAAGCGTTATGAAATGTGTTCTCAACGAAGATGTTAGAAACGAAGGCAATCCCATGTCCAACCCATTAAAATTTCGGTGGTAGTCCAGCTTGTTTACATAATTGATTAGCGGTGATTCTATCAAAAATTCGATGCCTTTTCACCGGAATCGTCTTAATATTGTTGGTGTAGATAGAATGGTTCCCGCCTTCACGTAATAAATAAAACCCATTGACTTCAAAGTATTTAATTAAATTACGCCGCTTGACAGACATTTTGAATATCCACAGGTAGTTGTTCTATCAAACTATTTCCTAACGGAATTTCCTTATTTTGCTGATGATAGGCTAAAACCATTTCCTGAAGGGCATCTCTCAACATGGCACGGCATTCTTCAATATCCTTACCTTCCGTAACCACTTCGGGCCATTCGATGAGTTGCCCCATATAGCCGGAGTCAATTTTGATATATTTAGCAGTGTAACTTTGTAACATTATTTTTACCTTGTGGGATGTATTTAAAATAGCTCGTAGGTTAAAGCTTGCGAACTCCAACATTTAAAGCGGATAGATGAAAAGTTGGACTTCCTATGTCAGTCCAACCTACGTGCTACGTGCTGAATCCATTATACTCAATTAAATCAAACCAACCACCGCCAGCCCCCAAAAAAGCAATAATAAATCAAAAACAGGTGGGCTGTAACTAGGAGAAAGAAGGCAAAGCGGGCTATCCAAGAGGGAGTACTGGTTTCTATACTTTTTTCCACTTCGATTGCCACGCCTCCTGCCACGCCGACTGCCACGATTAATGCTACGCCGATGCCGATTGCCACGCCTTCTACCACGACTCCTATCACGACGATTGCCACGACGATTGCCACGATGATTGCCACGGTCATTGCAAAATTATTATCAACTTCTCCAAACAACCCTGTCAATAACCAGTAAAACAATAATACGGCAGTTAGTGATAAATAAGCTTCAAAGCCCCAATCCGAAGAATTATACGGTATTAATTCTAGTCCTAATGCTAAAGTCGGCATTAATAAAGGCAAAAAAATTAAGGTACTGACTAACCATTTACCGACATTTTCTTTATCATGAAAGGTATTTTGATAGATTTCTAAATTCTGCGGCATTACCAAAGTCCACCATAATAAACGAAAATAATCTAGTGGATTTAGGGGAGAAAGTTGTTGAGGTCTTGCTAATCGTTCTTGAGCCTCTTTGTATTTTTGCTCCTGAACCTCACGTTTAGCAACCTCTTCCCGTTTTTTCTCAGCTTGCTGTTTTCTTTCTCTTGCTTGTTGTTCCTGTTCTTTTGCTAACTGTTCTTGAGCCTTACGTTTAGCAATCTTTTCCTGTTTTTTCTTAGCTTGTTCTTGAATAAATTTTTGACTGGTTTGCTGTTTTTCAATTTTTAGCGTATTTTGAACTTGCTTTAAACATTCAACCACATACTGCGCTGATTCTAGACGTTCTTCTGGATTTTCAGCCACACAATCACACAATAAATCCCGCAAAGCAGAATTATTCGGTAAATTGCGTTCCAAAAATGGATGCGGATTCTTACCAGTCCATAAACGATACATCGTCATGCCAAACGCAAACACATCACTTTTGGCACTCGGCTGTCCATAACGATAGGCATAACCGCGTTGTTCTGGTGGCGCGTAATCCAAAGTCCCCAAAATAGCTTGCCCAAATACCGTTGTATTTGATTGATGTTTAGTTGTTTCCGATAAAGCAGTCGTAACTCGCGCTAAACCAAAATCAATCACTTTAACTTTTAAGTCAAACCTGTCAGGTTTAATTAGCAACAGATTAGCCGGTTTTAAATCTAAATGACAAATACCCTTTTCATGCGCTTGTTGTAAAGCATTCGCAATCTGCACCGCCACCGACAACCCAGTGATTAAATCCAGTTTGCCCTCCTTTTCTAACCACGCCTCGCCATCTATCGCTCCCGCAATATATTCGCTAACAAAATAAGGCTTAGTTTGGTGAATAATATCGGCATAACCATAATCTAAAATTTCCGGCACATAATCACCGGCAATGTCGTGCATGGTTTTCGGTTCTTGAAAAATTTGCTCCAAACTATCGCTAATATTTCCCCAAAAACATTTAACCACCACCAAATCATGCCCTTTTATCTTAAAATTATGGTTTTCACATAAAAACGCACAGCCCATGCCGCCCGCACCCAACATTTTTTTGATGGGATAATAGCCTTTATTTTTGCTCATATCATGCAGGGCATAAGCGCGATCTAAAGCAATTGCCTGATTAAAAGCACTCAAAGCTTGGGCGTATAAATCTTCTTGGGCAGCCACGGTGCTGGCGGTAAACGCTTTACGCCAGCGCACCTGAAATAAATTAAAATAAGCTAAAGCACGATCTTTTTCATTGCTTGTCTCCTCAATCAACCGCACGAATAAACGCTCCGCCTTCTCCAAAGCACCGCTAGAAGATAACACCCGCCCAGCTTTATTGGACAACTGCCCATACAGCGGATGTTGTGGCGATAAGCGTTGTAATTGTATCAACAAATCTTGCAACAATTGCCGATTTTCGGACGTATATTGCACCATCCCATCACGATGGTTAATTTGAGCGGAATGATTTTGTTGTTGAGCGGTTAATATGTCATCAAACTTTTGTTTGAGTTCCTTTACTAAATCATGCGTTTTAATAACCGCTTGTTTCGTTTCAGCGACATCTTCCTTAATTTCATCCAGATTAATATAGACATCCCTTGCCCAATCCAAGACTTCATCTAACTGATCCGCAAACCGATTCTGAAAACTGAGCAATTGTTGTTGCTGATTTTGCCACTGTTCTAAATGTTGTATTTGTTGAGGAATTTCATTCAAGAAAGGATATTTTTCCTGAGTGTTTTTCAAATCATCCAAAGTAGCCTGAATATTTTTGACATCAATACACAGGCGTTCTTGTTGTAATGCGGTTTGTGTTGCTTGAACTCGCGCATCTTGGCGAAATTGTTCCCGAAAGAAAAATAAAACGCTATCACCCAATAAACCGTTAAAACGTAGAAATGCCGCTAAATTATCATCAACGACTTCAATCTGTTGCATTTGTGCGAGGATTAAATCGCTGATGGCGAGGGTTTTTCTATGTCCAATAAGAGCAGATAAATCTTCTTCGGTTATCTGTTTGATTTTAAACAGTTTATCGGTATTTTTAGCCCATTTTTGTAGCGGTTTAACCAAGCCAAGTTTTGGTACTTGCCGTTGTTCACTAAAGGGTTTAAAATAACTTTGTTCGATTTGCTTGGCGAACTCGCGGGTGATTTTAGAATGGCGTACTTTTTTGATAAAAGAATCGGGCGCATCCAGCCCAATACTAATAGCAACAAAGCTGTAA
Source organism: Thiomargarita sp. (assembly GCA_023144675.1). GTDB lineage: Bacteria > Pseudomonadota > Gammaproteobacteria > Beggiatoales > Beggiatoaceae > JAGLFE01. The sequence goes on from JAGLFE010000449.1 coordinate 3,508, forward strand.
CCACAAGCGTTTTGATAAGCTTTGGTGATTTCATCGGCAGTGAAGGTAAAATGCTCCTGAATAATGGGCATCGCTTTTTCTAGCACCTGCGTCGTGATTTCTACGATGGCAGGGCTATCTAATAAGCTGCCAAATAAAGTTTGAGTTAGAGAAGGCATAATGTTTTTTATAGGGGTGAGTAATTACGATAACAATTATCTTACATAATCAATGTACCACATAAATGTTGGCTAAGGTTTATTATGACATAAATCGCAACTAACGGTTTGCCCTTTTTCCAAAGTTATTACACTACCTTCTATATTAAAACTCCGAGTTACTGCCATTTTAGATAAAGCAGTTCCTTCGAGTTCTTGACCATGACAAGCTTGACAATTACTAGCATTATTCTCATAAAAATCCTCATGTCCTGTTGTCCAACGTTCATCATTTATATTATGTAAACCATGTGGTCCATTAATAGTTAGCGGTAAATTATCAGCTAAATGGCAAGTGCTGCATTCAATAATAGTACCACTATGTCCTTGCAATTGTAGCGCAGTTAAATTATCATTCGCCATTTCATTAGCATTAGGCCAAGTCGCATGGGTACTGCCATGACAGTTACTACAAGCAATACCGCCATGTCCAAAGCTATCTTGAAATAAAGTATTGTCATTTTCCGCAAAACGTTTATTTTCAGCAATAATTGGGGAAGCTGATTGGTCTCCTATTTTATAAGCTTGTTTTAAGCGAATAGCATCATAATTCAGCAAATCTTCTGCTTGTAAATAATTAGTTGCATCTCCCGTATGGCAAGATTGGCAACGAGGTAAATCAACCCAAGGGCGGCGAATTTCACCATCATTACTCCCATCGAGACTTCCCCCTGTTTTTAAAGCAAATGCTCCTCCCACCGCCAGCAAATTACCATGACAATCCTTGCACTCAATACCAACGGTTTCCATAACTCCTCGATGACAACGAGTTGTTTTGCCTGGATGACATTGGTAACAATTATTTTCATCTGAAGTATTTTCCATGACTTCGCCATGTTTTTTATGAATCGCTTGGGAAAAGCTAGGATAAAATTTTTGCATACCCGTTACCCCATTTTTAGCTATGTCTAGTGGTGAAGAATAATGACAATTATTGCACAACATTGGCGTATTATCTTGTAAATCTGTACCTTGATGCTTATCATGTAAAATCAAAATATTTTTCTTCGCTTCATTTTCTGCATCGGTATCAGTTGCCCAAGTTATATTAGGATTATTAGCGGCTGTTTCACCTGTAGCATGGCAATTCTTGCAAGAAACATCGGAAGATACAGGAACCACAATATCAGTAGCAGCCAATAATTTACCACTATTTTTATCATAAGCATTAACTCGCAATAAAGGATAGGAATTATATTGTCCGTTATCATCTATAGGCACGATGGGAATTGACTTGGCAGTAAACCAGCTTGGTTCAGTTTTATATTGAAATGACTGAGTTGTTACATCAGTATTATCTGCAGGCATATATAAACCAGCTAAACCTTGCCCTGGTAATAAATCCATCGCAAATAAATCAGCTCCATATTGCCAAAAATCGGTTTTATTTAAACTACTGCTATTAATTGAACCACGCCGATCAGTTACCGCTGTGTAGCGTAATTCGATTTGGCTATCATTAAGAAATTTGGGAGTTGCATCTTGTCTAATAACTTGGACATTTAAACTATTAGATGGTGGCAAAATAGAAAAAATATCAAACCTTTTATCCATGCAGTGCATTCCGCCTTTACTCGATGGCAATATCCGAATACCTTGGTCTTCAGGCAAAAGACTAAAACTTAGAAAATTTAATCCCGCTTCCCCACCAAGCCAATTTTCTGGATTAAGTGGATCAGTATTAGTTTTGCTTATAATTTGATATAAAGGATAATTACCGCCCACTAAAACTCCTGATTCAACTGAAAATAGGGGGTATTCGCCTTCAAAAGTCTGATTTTGTAAAAAGGGTGTAATCGTAGTTACCCAATTCATTTCTGTTGTCAAAAACAATAATTTACCTGCTAAAAAGGTAGCAACATACATATCCCCCGTCTCTCGTGATGCGAATTTAACTTTGGCGGTAATTTCTTGGTTATCACCATGTAAAATAGTTTGTGGCGAATATAATTCACTACTGTTGCTGGAAAAAGATAAGCATAAAAGGAATGAAAGAAACCATTTTTTCATAATTGTTCCTAAGTTTTTTAAGAGTGTAATTTTAATGCGGAAATTATTTAATTAGTTTAACATAAGCATGGATGAAATATATTGATAAATTAGAAAAAAATCCTAACAAAATAAATTTTGTATCAAAAATATAAAGTTAGTTTACAATAAATTGTAATTGTTCCCCCAACCCGACTTAAATTATTAGTATAATGTTGAGTTACGCTTTGCTAACCCAACCTACAAAATTATGGTAGTCCTGAACAAAGTAGTGATGGTCTC
>JAGLFE010000045.1 GCA_023144675.1 Thiomargarita sp.
GGTTGGGGGGAGTGAGCAATTACCATTATTCTACCAAAATTAGAAATTACAGTTTATGAATTACTTCTTTAAAATGCACCCAATCACGAATGAAACTCATTTCAAGGAAACTAATAAGCTTTTCTTCAAACTTAGCACGTTTAGTTAATTGTACTGGTGTAGAACTATTCCAATTACCGCCATTACCAAGTATTTTGGCTTTCAATAATTTAGCAGTATTAATATAAATACCCATATTTGAGTTTGTAGCTTCACGACCGGGTAAAAAATTATCAATCGCGATATTTAGTGAAATATAGTTATCACCACCAATATCGCGCCAGCCTAATATTTTATCGTTAAGAAAAACATGGATAATTTCTACTAAAAAGTCAGCACTTAATTTTCCAGCAGCATGAGTTAAAACTTGCAAATGAGCCCATGTACCACCATACTTTCCACGTTTGGTTTTGATGATGGATAATTTACCACCTATTATTTTGGCACGTCCAGTTTTTCTGTCATATTCAATTGTTAAATTTTGTTTTGGAGATAAATCTGAATCAGCCGTATCTATTGAGTTTTCTAATTGTGGGGAATCCCCACATTTGGAGATGCCCGTCCCATAACGCTTTTCAACTGCCAATAAAAATTCAATTGTATCAGGCGAACGTAGATAATCTTTCATATCTAATTCACTTAATCCTTTAGCTTTACGCAACCTATTACCATAAGCCCACAACGCATTTAGCGAACCCATCTGAGTTTTGTGACCAATTGGTAGTGTAAAACCACCGATATTGACTTCCATCATTTGGTTAGTTTTCATATTTGTTCTGGTATAAAATTATGAATAATATTTGATTGGTGCGGTTTACTTCCTTACTACATTTTACATTGCAGGTTACGAGTTAATCAAATTACCATGGATATGAAATTGGTTTCAGAATTAATTAATAATTAGGCTAATCTTCAGTATATTGATTAACTTCTTTTACATTTTTATGAGGAATAAATAAGCCAAAACCTATTTTTTTATGCTGCCCTAAACCTTGTTCTTGTAATATAATAGAATCATCCCGATCAAGATCAGCAATCATTAAACTACGGGTAAATAACATCTTATTTGGAAATTTGAAATAATGACTTTTACCACATAAAGCTTTACGACATTTTACTCCCATTTGTTGAATTTGAGCAATACTTATATCCAAAAAAGTATCTTCATCTTGAAATTTAGAATCGTCTGCTAAAATATAGCGAGAAAATAAAACTGGCGAATAGCGGATTGATTTTTCAGTTGCTTCACCCACTTCAATGGTATTATTTGCCACTTTCAATGTTTTGCCACTTAAAACTTGGGCATCTACTAATCGAGAAGGTGGTAAACGTAATACTAATTTAGTACGGCGGGATAAATATAAAATATCATCTTGTTTTTCAGGACGATACCAACCACTACCAGAACCAGCCCCATGAATTAAATGTAAACCTGCTAATGGTTCTGCTTCAAACCAAGGTAATACGTTTTTAATTGCTTGAGAAAGTTCATAAGCGTGATCAACGGCTAAAGATTGACATTTCATGTCATAGCTAAAATCAACTAGCTTTTGTGAAACTAAATTTTTTATTGGAGACTTATTTTCTTGCCATAACATAATATTTAGGTACGAATAATTCTAAAATAGTGGTGTTTACAAATAATTAGGATATTATCCAAAGCGAGTAGTTACCCTAACTTAATAAATATTGAGGAACAATTTATTTAATTTTGATTATTTTAATTCTTGATACAACAAATTTAAAATATATTTTGCAGTTTTATTTTGAGTTTGATCGCTAGTAAATACTGTAATATATGTATTTGGTTCCATTTCTGATAGCTGAATTTGATAAACTTGTTTCTCAGTAGCATCATTACTGCTAAATAAATTAGCCAAAAAACCTGGTTTATTATCAGAATTAATATAACGAATAAAATAAATTCCCTTAGAACGATTTCTATCTTCAATAGTAAAGTCTAAACGATCAATAGCCAAAGCAGTACGTTGCCATGCTTGAATAATATTTGCGTAAATAAGTAATTTTATTTCTCCATCAATCTTAATCAGTTCTGCTTTTAAAGGTTTAAGTTTTGGTTTCTCATCAGATTTTGCGACCAAAGTCTTAATTTGTTCCTTATCTATTCCTATAAATACCATTAAGCGATTTAACATTTCTGCTTCTAATTCATGATCAACTGGACGATTTTGCCAAATAAATTCATTACTACTTCTAGGAATTTCTTCTACTCCTTTATGAGTTAAATAAATTTCAGTTGTATTAGGCATTTGTCCTATTTCTAAACGGGTTTTGAACTTATCACGTGTAGGAGCAGAATAAAGAGAACCCAAAGCATTAGATAAATATTTACGAATTCCTTCTTGTGGAATATCAGCCCGATTTTCCGCCCAATTTGTTTCCATAATTCCAATGGCTGGATTATCAAGCTTTAAAGTAAAACTATTTGTTATCCAAAATTGTTTAACTTTAATCCACCATATATCTGGCTCGCCTTGCAAAACTAACCACCGTAATTGACCATTTCGCTTTATTTGCACTTTTTGGGAAACTGGTAAAACTTTTCTTGGTTGTTGGGTTACTGAAGGTTGATGTAGAACAAATTTATCATTATAATCAGATAAACTAGCACTATTATTAGATTTTGGAATAACTAAAGTTTCTTTAAACTGAGCAGAATTAATTAAATCAGGAGGTAATTCCAAAGTAGGAGTTATTACACTTTTTTTATAATCGACCTTACTTTTAGAACTTGTACCGCAGCTAGTTATTATTAAAGCTAATGACACATACAAGATTATTTTAAAAAAGTGTAACATATATTATTCCCTATTTCTAGCGTGGTTTTCCATCTAATTCTGGTGAAATTTTTAAAGGCGGTAAGGGTTGACTTTGTTTATAAATAACTCGATTATCTACATTACTAGAATCAAACTGCTTGATCAAAGAACAGCCTAATAAAATAGTAAATAAAAAAAATAATGTTAAAGATTTAAGCAACTTTAACATAAAATTAACTCCTTAAATAACTTGCGCTTGTTGCATAGCTTCTTTGACAATGCTATGAAAATTTTCAGATAAAGGCGTAAGTGGTAAACGAATACCTGCTGGAATAAGCCCTAAACTAGCTACTGCCCATTTTACTGGAATTGGATTGGATTCTACAAATAACTTTTTATGCAAGCCCATTAAACGTTGATTAATTGCTTCTGCACCGCTTCTATCACCAGCTAAAGCTTTTTGACACATTTCAGACATTGCTTTTGGTGCTACATTGGCTGTTACCGAAATAGTTCCTTTACCACCCATTAAAATTAATTCTAAAGCAGTCGGATCATCACCGCTATAAATAGCAAATTGATCATTTGCAAAAGCTATTAAATCTTGTATGCGTTTAGTTTCACCCACTGCTTCTTTGATACCAATAATATTATCTATTACTGAAAGACGTTTAACTGTTTCAGGCTGCATATCACAAGCAGTTCGACCTGGTACATTATAAAGTAATTGAGGAATAGGTACGGTTTCAGCAATTTTTTTGTAATGTTGATATAAGCCTTCTTGAGTAGGTTTATTATAATATGGTGTTACTAATAAACAAGCATCAGCCCCAGAATCAGCCGCACAACGAGTATATTCAATTGCTTCATCAGTTGAATTGGAACCAGTTCCAGCAATTACAGGAATCCGACCCGCCACCTGTTCAACAACAATATTAATAACTTCACAATGTTCATCATGGGTTAAAGTCGCAGATTCTCCAGTTGTGCCTACTGCAACAATCGCTTTAGTTTGATTTTCTATATGATGATCAACCAAACGGCGTAAGCTAATTTTATCAATGTTTCCATCTTCATTCATGGGGGTAACTATTGCAACCATGCTACCTTGAAACATTTTTAATTTCTCCATTTGTTTTAAGTAGTAAACTTTATAAAAAGATTTTATTCTTTTAAATCTATAAAAATTATTTTCATTATAATCAGTTTACAAAAGAAATTGATTTATTTTTTCTTAAACTGCAATTATTCATTATCGGAAAATGGTTGTTTTTCTTGCCGAATATTTCGAATAAAATTACGACGTTCATCTAATGCTTGAGCTGTCGATTCATGTCCTTGTTTCTGAGCTTTATGAATGATAGAACTTAATAACAAATCAGCTTCATCTTCAAGCAAAATAGGTTGTTGTTCTAAAATTTGCAATGCTGTTTCCATGTTTTCAGTTTGAATAAATAAATCTAATGCTTTATGTAATTGTTCATTAGAATTTATATCTGCTAACTCTGCTGGTTTATCAACCATAAAAAATTTCCTAATTAATATAAATTTAAAAAAAAATATGTTTAGAATATATAAAACGAATAAAAAAATAATGGAATCAAATATTTAATAAATTTTTTTGTCTCAATGTTCTATATTTCAAAAGTCAATAAATTTAATCTTAATTAATAATTAACAATACTTCGGACAGTTTTTTGAGTGCTAGAGTCAAGTATAATAAAAGCCTTATTCTACGGTATTGTAATTAAATACAACTTAGGTAAAATTCTGAGTTTGATTTAATTGAAATTAGTAAAATCAAGCCTTTATGCTACCTTAGTTTTTTGAGTTTAAAACTGTCCGAAGTATTGAATTAAGTAAACTACTAATTTTATAATTTAATGCTAAAATTATTGTTTTAATAGGTTCTTTCACTTTTATTTTCAATATTAGATATATAATATATTTAATTATTATGAAATAAAAAGTAAATAACTTATATTATTAATATATATAATATGCTAACATAAATTTTATTTGTAACTCTTTTGTTAGGTTATAATATTAAAATTCGTTTTAAAATATACATTGATTATATTAGTCATATTTTCCCAAATTTAAGATAATAGATAAAATATTAGAGAATATTTATTATGGAAACTACTCCTAACAATAATACTATACCTATCACGCCAATACAGATGATGGAATGTGGGGCTGCTATCTCTACAAGTCAGATGGAAAAGTTTGTGAGCAGTTTTCAGCAAAGCACACGTCGTTGGGAAATTATAGTTTATCCAGCAATGTTTGCCTTTGTTATATTAGCTGGTTATGGTTTCTTTCTAATTTATAGTTTAACGGGTGATATGTCTGCTATGGCACGTAGTATGGATTCTGATATGGGTGAACACATGGAATCTATGACCAATAGTATTGTTAATTTATCAGAAGAAATTAGTGTTATTTCGACTCATGTAGGAATGATGACCGAAACTATGGATAATATTTCAGATAAATTAAATACTTTAGAGCCAATGCTACAATATGTGAGTACAATGGATAAATCTATGGTACAAATGACTTATTCAATTGGACACATGGATCAAATGATGACGCAAATGGATAAATCCATGTCAAGAATGGACAAAGCAATTGGTAATATGGATATTTCTATTGCCATGATGGATGGTTCTATTCAAAATATGGATCAATCAATGCGTATTATGCGAGTAGATTTAACTATGATGGGGCGAAATATATCAAGTATTTCACGTCCTATGAATTTAATGAATAATTTTGTACCTTGGTAAATATTAGATATTTATTTTATTTTTGTAAAAGCAATTAACTTTATAAATTAGGTAAAATTACCATGATTGTAAAAGATATTATGACTAAAGCAGTTAAAAGCATTACTCCTGATACCAGGTTGCAGGAAGTTGCTTCTATTATGTGCTTGAATCGTTTTAGCAGTTTACCCGTTGTAGAAAATGAAGAACTAGTTGGTGTAATTGCTGAACGTGATGTGTTGAGATTTCTTTTTCCTAGTATAAAAGATATAATGGGTGGTATTTCAAGTCTTGATTTTGAAAGCTTGGAAAAGGATTATAAAAAGGTATTGCCTTTAAAAACTTCCGATTTAATGCACACACCTGTAATTGCCGTTGACCCAGAAATACCTATTTTAAAAGCAGTTTCACAAATGGCACGCCATAATTTCAGACGCATTCCAGTCGCAGAAGGCAATAAATTAGTTGGCATGATTAGTTTAGGCGATATTCATCGTGCAATTTTTATGAAAAGCTTTTCTAGTAATTAAAAAATTAATTAAAGGTAAATAATAATTTTATTGCCCATATAGATGCGTATTCTAGTTGTTAAAACTTCCTCTCTAGGCGATATTATTCATACTTTAGCTGCGTTAACCGATGCTTGTAATCACAATCCCCACCTCCAATTTGATTGGCTAGTTGAAGAAGCCTTTGCAGAAATTCCAAGTTGGCATTTTGCTGTAAAAAAAGTTATTCCAGTTGCTTTAAGGCGATGGCGTAAACAATTTTGGCAAACTTGGCGCAACAATGAATGGAAACAATTCGTAAACCATTTAACTCAACAACGATATGATAAAATTATTGATGCACAAGGGTTAATAAAAAGTGCTTTTTTAACTTATCAGGCTCATGGTATTCGTTGTGGTTTAGATTACCAATCTGCTCGTGAACCGTTGGCAAATTATTTTTATCAACAAACTTACCGTATTGAAAAACAACAACACGCAGTTACACGAGTAAGACAATTATTTGCCGCAATATTGGAATATGATTGCCCTATAGATTTACCTAATTATGCAATTAAACAGTATTTTGCATCCAATTTAATTAAGCATAAAAAACCAACAATTATTTTTTTACATGGAACTACTTGGGTAACCAAGCATTGGTCAGATAAATATTGGATTAAATTGGCAAAAAAGATAGTTGCGGCTGGTTTTTTTATTCGCTTACCTTATTACAATGAATTGGAATATCAACGAGCTACAAAAATTGCAGCCATTCATCCTAATATTAGTATTATGCCTAAAACTGGTTTATATGAAATTGCGGTGGAATTAGCTCAAGCTAAAGCAATTATTGGCGTAGATACTGGTTTAGCTCACTTAACAGCGGCTTTAGATATACCTGCTATTACTTTATATGGTGCAACTAGAGCAACTAAAACAGGCACTTATGGCAAGCACCAAATTCATTTACAATCTGATTTTCACTGTTCGCCCTGTTTAAATAAAAAATGTCGTTACCAAGTGAATAATATACTACCTTGTTATAAAAATATTTCTGTAGAACGAGTATGGAAGGAGTTAAAAATTATTTTAGAACCAATATAATATATTTTTCCAATGCGGAATTTTTTAGGTTATTCAAGTATTATTTAAAAACTAAGGAAATAAAGATTAATTTCTAAAGTTTTAACCAAACTTGTCAGGTTTTAAAAATCTAACAGCTTTAAATTTTGGGTTTTATTAAATTCTAAAGATGCTCAATTCTACGTTTTAACAAAATCAATGGTGTTATTATTTTATGTCTAATGCTACTATCCTAAACGAACGGGCGCAACATTTACTGAAAGTATTGGTAGATCGCTATATTCGCGAAGGACAACCAATAGGCTCTCGAACCTTATCGCGTGATGCTAGACTTGATTTAAGTCCAGCAACTATTCGCAATGTAATGGCTGATTTGGAAGGAATGGGCTTAGTTCGCTCACCACACACTTCTGCTGGACGTATTCCAACAACACGTGGTTATCGGTTATTTGTAGATACTTTATTACAAATTAATCCCATTCAACATAAACAAGAACAACATTTAAAACAACAATTAATAAAAACATCTAATGCCCAACATCTTTTAGAACAAACCTCTAGTTTACTATCAGAAATAACAAATCTTGTTGGAGTAGTAATGTTGCCAACCGAACATAACTATAAATGTTTACAACACATTGAATTTTTATTACTTGGAAAAAAACGAGTTTTAGTAATCTTAGTTTTTAATGATAATGACATAGAAAATCGTGTTATTCATACTTCTCGCCCCTATTCAGCAGCTGAATTACAAAATATTGCTAATTATCTTAATGAAAATTTTATTGGACAAGATATTAAAACCGTTTGTAAAAATTTATTACAAGATTTAACTGAAACGCATAAAAATATGCAAAATATAGTTGAAATTACTGAAAAAGCTTTTGATAACTGTAATAAACGTGATTTCGTAATGACTGGGCAAACAAATTTAATGGAAATTGCTGAAATGTCCAATGTTGAAAAATTGCGAGATTTATTTATTGTGTTTAATAAAAAACGAGATATTTTACATTTATTTGAACAAAGTTTAAATGCTCAAGGTTTGAAAATATTTATTGGCGAAGAATTAGGTGGTGCCTTATGTGGTTGTAGTATTATTGCCTCTCCTTATATAGTTAAAGAAAAAACCATTGGTGTATTAGGTGTAATTGGACCAACTCGTATGTCTTATGGACAAGTTATTCCTATTGTTGATTTAACTGCTAAATTACTTGGATTAGCCTTGAACCATAACTAACTTATCCCCATTCATGGATTTAGCGACAGTTAAACAATTTCACTAGGAGTTTATATGACGGATAAAGAAAATGAAGAAAAAGATACAAAAAGTATGGATAAAGATACACCAATTGAGAAACAAGAAGATGAGCAAGTAAATAACAATTCCACTGAGGAAAAAAACGAACCAATAACTATTGATGAGTTAATAAGTTTAGAAAATGTAGAAGATATAGATGAAAACAATTTATCTTTAGAAATATTGAAAAAACAACTTAATCAAGCAGAGAAAAAAGCAGAAGAAAATTGGGATAATTTGCTCCGAAAACAGGCTGAATATGATAATTTACAAAAGCGGGTAAATAGGGATTTAGAAAATACACGCCTATATGCGTTAGAAAAATTCGTCTCCGAACTCTTGGCAATTAAAGATAGTATGGAATTAGGTTTAGAAGCTAGCTCCAAAGAAGAAACAGAAATAGCAACCATTCAAGATGGTATGACATTAACCTTAAAAATGTTGAACGATGTTTTGCAGAAATTTAATATTTTAGAAATTAGTCCTCAAGATCAAAAATTTGACCCACAATGGCATGAAGCAATTGCTACCCAGCCAGTTCCAGATGTTGAAGATGGAACAGTCATATATATACACCAAAAAGGCTATCAACTCAATGATCGTCTATTACGTCCAGCCAGAGTAGTTGTTGCAAAAGCATTAGTGAAATAATCATCTTGAAAATAAAGGTTAAGACCCAATATAACTGAAACTATTTAGTTATTAAACAAATTGATATATTTAAGTTATTTATAATTTATAAAAAAGGGAGAAACAAATGGGCAAAATTATAGGAATAGATTTAGGTACAACTAATTCTTGCGTAGCGGTGATGGAAGGTAAAACTAGCCGCGTCATTGAAAATAGCGAAGGTGGGCGTACTACCCCTTCTATTGTTGCTTATACTAACGATGATGAAGTATTAGTAGGTCAATCAGCTAAACGTCAAGCGGTAACTAATCCAAGTGATACTTTATTTGCAGTTAAAAGATTAATAGGCAGAAAATTTAATGACAATATTGTACAACGCGATATTGACATGGTTCCTTATAAAATAGTTGAAGCAGATAATGGTGATGGTTGGGTAGAAGTTAAAGGTAAAAAAATGGCTCCACCAGAAATTTCATCGCGAGTTTTAATGAAAATGAAAAAAACCGCCGAAGATTTTTTAGGTGAAGCGGTAACAGAAGCCGTTATTACAGTGCCTGCTTATTTTAACGATTCTCAACGTCAAGCAACTAAAGATGCAGGTCGTATTGCTGGTTTAGATGTTAAACGTATTATTAATGAACCTACTGCTGCTGCCTTGGCTTATGGAATGGATAAACAGCGTGGCGATGTTAAAATTGCTGTTTATGATTTGGGTGGAGGAACATTTGACATTTCAATTATTGAAATTGCTGAAGTTGATGGTGAACATCAATTTGAAGTATTGTCAACCAATGGTGATACTTTTTTAGGTGGTGAAGATTTTGATTTGCATATCATTGAATATTTAGTTGAAGAATTTAAAAAGGATACTGGAATTAATCTAAAAAATGATCCATTATCATTACAACGTCTTAAAGAAGCCGCTGAAAAGGCTAAAATTGAACTATCCACTGCACAACAAACGGATATTAATTTACCCTATGTTACTGCTGATGCTAGTGGTCCAAAACATCTTAATATTAAATTAACAAGAGCTAAATTAGAATCACTGGTTGAAAATTTAATTGAAAGAAGTTTAAATCCCTGTCAAATTGCGATCAAAGATGCTGGTTTAGAAGCTAGAGATATTGATGAAATTATCTTGGTAGGTGGACAAACCCGTATGCCTAAAGTGCAACAAGCGGTAAAAGAGTTATTTCAAAAAGAACCACGTAAAGATATTAATCCTGATGAAGCAGTTGCAATTGGAGCTTCTATTCAAGGTGGAGTTTTAAGCGGTGAAGTGAAAGATGTTTTATTATTAGACGTTGCGCCTTTATCGTTGGGAATTGAAACTATGGGTGGAGTTATGACAAAATTAATTCCTAAAAATACCACCATTCCAACCAAGCAAACTCAAACTTTCTCAACTGCGGATGATAATCAAACAGCAGTAACTGTACATGTATTGCAAGGCGAACGTGATGTTGCGGCAGCTAATAAATCATTAGAAAAATTTGATTTAGTTGGTATTCCACCAGCTCCACGTGGGGTGCCACAAATTGAAGTTACTTTCGACATTGATGCCAATGGTATTCTCCATGTTTCGGCTAAAGATAAGGCAACTGGTAAAGAGCAATCTATTTCTATCAAAGCTTCTAGTGGTTTATCTGATGATGAAATAGATCAAATGGTGAAAGATGCTGAATTACATGCCAGTGAAGATAAAAAATTCCATGAATTAGTTGAAGCACGCAATATTGCTGATAATTTAATTCATAGCACCAATAAGTCTATAAAAGAATTGGGTGATAAGGTTAGTGAAGCTGATAAAACTGCTGCTGAAACAGCGGTAAATGACTTACAAGAAGTACTTAAAAGTGATGATAAGGCAGTTATTGAAGCCAAAACACAAACATTAGCTGAATTGTCTGGTAAAATTGCCCAACAAGCCTATAGTCAGAATGGTAGCAGTCCTGAAGAAGCTGCAGTAGCCGCAGCAGCGGCTCAGCAACAAGGTGATCAAACTAAGCAAACAAAAACTGATGATGTTGTTGATGCTGAATTTGAAGAAGTTAAAGATAATAAAAAGTAAGTAACATTTTATAATTATTATGGGGAAAAGGCGCGGTGTCAATTTGGGATTGCGCCTTTATTATTTCTAATTACTAAATAAATATTATGTATTATTTATGGCAAAACGTGATTATTATCAAGTACTTAATGTATCAAAAGAAACTTCTAATGTTGATTTAAAAAAATCTTATCGCCGGTTAGCTATGAAATATCATCCTGATAGAAATCCGGGAAACAAAGAATCTGAAGAACATTTTAAAGAAGTTAAAGAAGCTTATGAAGTATTAAGCGATTCACAAAAACGAGCTGCCTATGATCAGTTTGGACATGCTGGCGTAGAATCTAGTATGGGTGGTGGTAATGGAAACTATGGCGGTTTCAGTGGATTTGGAGATATAGGTGATATTTTTGAAAGTGTTTTTGGAGGTGGAAGAAGTAATCGCGGACAACAAGTTTATCGTGGAGCTGATCTACGTTATGATTTAAGTTTATCACTAGAAGAAGCGGTTATGGGAACTGAAGTTAAAATTCGGATTCCGACTCAAGTTACCTGTTCTACTTGTCATGGTAGTGGTTCAAAACCTGGTTCAAGTCCTAAAACTTGTCCACGTTGTAATGGGCAAGGACAAATTAGAATCACCCAAGGATTTTTTTCTGTACAACAGAATTGTCCTAATTGTCGTGGTACTGGTAAAATCATTCCAAGTCCTTGTAATTCTTGTCATGGTACTGGACGGGTTCAGGAACATAAAACTTTATCAGTTAAAGTACCGCCTGGTGTGGACAATGGTGATCGAATTCGTTTATCTAATGAGGGGGAAGCTGGAGTTAATGGTGGACCATCTGGGGATTTGTATGTGCAAGTGAATGTACGTTCCCATCCTATTTTTACTCGAGAAGATAACCACTTATTTTGTGAAGTACCAATTAGTATTGTAACGGCTGCACTTGGTGGTGAATTAGAAGCTCCAACATTGAATGGGCGAGTTGTATTGAAAATTCCTTCGGAAACTCAAACTGGAAAATTATTCAGAATTCGTGGTAAAGGAGTAAAACCTGTACGCGGTGGTATTGCTGGCGATTTACATTGTCGGGTTATTATTGAAACACCAATTAATCTAACTTCTAATCAAAAAGAATTATTGCAAGAATTTGATAAAACTATGAACAAAAGTGATAAACGACATAGTCCTAAACAAAGTTCATGGTTAGATGGAGTCAAAAAATTTTTTGAAGATATGAAAAGTTAATAATTAAAGTTACACGCTAAAAATAACTTCACAATTATTAATAATACGAATTAAGAGTTAAAATATTGAAGTCGAAAGCTTTACATTATTTATGCGTTTTGTTCCTCAGTAGCATCCTATCCTAGATTTAGAATTGTAGGAGCTACTGAGTTTGCTAAACGCATTAATTATTTCAATGTTTTGAATTCTAATCACACATTTGATTTTAAATAAAATTTTTCAACCCTTAATTTACATTCATAATTTTAGTTTTTTGCTTGCCTATGCTCAGGTTAGTTATAATTTTTTAGCAACTTAATTTATAATATATAGAGTATAATAAAAAAGCTGATATTGATAAAATAATCTTACATCAATCATTTGGAGAACATTTCGATTGGCACATAATATCTTAAAATATAATCAAGACTATGCAGGTCATTGTATTCAAGGTAAACGTAATTACCAAGAAGATAGTTTTGAATTTGGCAATCAAGAAAATGACTTTTTAATGGTACTCGCTGATGGTATGGGAGGACATCAAGGAGGAAAACTTGCAAGTAATTGTACAGTTAAAGCATTTGTAGAAGCTTACTATAAGAGTAGTGGTTCTGTTGCTAAACGTTTACAACAAGCATTACAACAATCTAATGAACAAATTCAAGAAGAAGTACGAAAACAACCAAAATTAAGAGGCATGGGTTGTACCTTAGTAGGAGTTGTTATCCATAATGAACAAGTGGAATGGATTAGTGTTGGTGATTCGCCTTTATGGCTTTATAGTGGAGGAAAATTACAGCGATTAAATCTTGATCATTCTATGAAATCAATTTTACAAGCGCAAGTTAAAATTGGTAGATTAACAGTTAAGGAAGCAGCTACTCATCCTGATCGTAATATACTACTTTCTGCTTTAACTGGTGAAAAAATATCTTTAGTTGACCAGTCTCCCAAAGCGGTAAAATTGTATTCCAATGATCTTATACTTTTAGCTAGTGATGGTATTTTTACTCTTACTGATGCAAAAATTGCTCAAGTTCTAAGCCAAACGCAACCTGCTAAAAAATTAGTTTTGCAATTGCTGGAAATAGTAGAAAATAAAAATAGACCAACTCAAGATAATACCACAGCTATTGTTACTAAAATTTCTAATTCCTTTGCTCCAAATAAAAAAAATAGAATCAAAAGCTTTTTTCAGTTTTTTAAATCTTAATATTATTTTTTAAAGAAAAGTTATATTGTTGAGTACATCTAACTCTTGTAATTTCCATCCTATTTCGGTAGAAATTTTTAGTGAACTGGAATATCAGGCTTTAACGCAATAGTTTTATTGCATAAATATTAATAAGTTATCAATTAATTTCCATTTAAAAAATCAAGTAAAATTATAACCAAATTAATAATTTTTTATTTATACAATGTCCTTTCAAACTTCAGCTCTCAACTAGCAAAAAAATTTAATTTTGAACGATTGGTAATTAGCAATTAATTATTCAATAATTTACAATTATTAAACCGCATAAAATCATTCATAAAAAAACTCCAAATCATTATAATAAAATTATGGATTAATAATGTATGCTATCTAATATTACAGAAAAATTGTAACTACCTACCAAGTTAAGAAATACATGAACCTATCCCACTAAAGTTT
>JAGLFE010000450.1 GCA_023144675.1 Thiomargarita sp.
TCTTAACTTGGTAGATAGTTACGATAAATTAAAAAAACTTATTTAAATTATACAATATTAATATATTTTATCATATTTATAAGAGAATAATTGTAACCAAATTATTAATTGTTAATACCTTATCCCTCTTACAAAATTGAGGTAAATTAACTAAGGTATTAAATCATAAAAAAGATTTGATGGTAATTGTTATAATTAATTGGATAGAAATCAAGTAAGAACAGATTAATTATAACAATCTTGTAAAGGCTTAATTATTAAAAATGAAGGAGTATCTTGACTAATGAGTATCAATAAAATACTTGCTGTTGATGATTCAAAAGTTGATTTAATTAATATTCAAAATATATTAACGGATGCTGGTTATAGTGTCATCACCGCATCATCAGGACAAGAAGCTATTGATAAAGCAGCATCTGAAAAGCCCGACCTTATATTTATGGATGTTGTTATGCAACAAATGGATGGTTATCAAGCTTGTCGTCAATTAACCCATCAAGCTGAGACAAAATCTATACCTATTATTTTTGTAACTGCGAAAGGTCAAAAAGCCGATCGTGTATGGGCAGAAATGACTGGAGCTAAAGGGTTAGTTCAAAAACCCTATACACCCGATCAAATTATTGAGCAAGTTAATCAGTTCAACTAATTAATATGATGTTTGCTTTTTTGGCTAAATATTTGATTTTATTTGTATAAATTAATTTCCTCACCTGTTGGAATAATTAGGTGGAGGAAAAAAATTACGATTATTCTTTTTTATCTATTTTTAAGCGGACACTTCTAACATCCGTTCTAAAGATAAACGAGCTTGAGTTTTTATTTGTGGAGATACTTCAATTTGGTTGACAACATTATTATTAGCTAAATTTTCTAACACCCATAATAAATGTTGCGGGTCAATACGATACATAGTAGAACAATTACAAACCACTGAAGCCATATAATGCACAAATTTACCTTCTAATTTACTTTCATTAATGAGCCGCTCAACTAAGTTAATTTCCGTGCCGACTAACCAACGTGAACCAGTAGGAGAATTTTTAATGGCTTGAATAATATATTCCGTTGAACCGATTTCATCAGATTTCTGACATACTTCAAAAGAGCATTCAGGATGGGAAATAACTTGTCCATCTGGATAATTAGCTCGAAATTGGTCAATATGTTCTGGATGAAATTGTTGATGGACTGAACAGAAACCGTCCCAAAGAATAATTTTCGCCGCATTAATTTCTTTCTCAGCTAGTCCCCCATGCTGTTTATCAAAATCCCAAACTACCATTTGCTCTAAAGGAATATTCATACGATAACCAGTATTTCGTCCTAAATGTTGATCAGGGAAAAATAAAACCTGTTTTCTTTGACTAAAACACCATTCTAAAACTTGTTGGGCATTAGAAGAAGTACAAACAATTCCACCATGACGACCGCAAAACGCTTTTAACTCAGCAGATGAATTAATATAGGTAACTGGCGTAATATATTCGTCAGCGGGTTTAATTGCCGATAAATCTTGCCAAGCTTGTTCTACATTTTTTAGGTTAGCCATATCCGCCATCGGGCAACCTGCTTCTAAATCTGGTAAAATTGCAATTTGTTCTGAACCAGATAATATATCTGCAACTTCCGCCATAAAATGCACCCCACAAAATACAATATATTTTGCCCCTGACTGCGATGCTTGCCGCGATAGTTTTAAAGAATCGCCAGTATAATCGGCGTGCTTAAATACGGTTTCACGTTGATAATGATGTCCTAAAATAATAAGCTGGTTGCCTAAAGCCTGTTTAGCTGCTATAATACCTGGTTTACATTGATTATCATCTAAAGATAAATACTGTTCAATAGGCAATATATGAGTTGACATAATATTAATCCATATTTAAATCGTTATAATTAGCTTCCATTTTGAGAAAATTTTGATAAAAACGAGCGTCTATAAATTTATTTAAATCAATCTGTTTAATAATATTTGCTGATACAGATATATCCATAATTGCTTGAAAATCTTCCAACTTAGGATTTAAATCTGAAAAAGATATGCGATCGGATGGATGTTGCAAACCTAAAATAACCGTTTCCTCTGAATGGGAAAAATACCTCTTTGCTGTTATATTGGCAACCCATTGTGAATTATTTTCTAACTTATCTTTATCAATCAATTTTCCTATTTTAATTAAACTATTGAGCCATTCTTGTATTGCTAAAGGGTGTTTTTGTAATACTTTTTGGTTCACAACCACAATACACTCAACATGATGATTAATAATATCTTTAGTTAAAACTAAAATCTTGCCAATTCCACTAGATTGCGCTTTAGCACCAAATGGTTCTGCCACAATAAAAGCATCAATTTTCCCCAATTTCATCGCTTTAATCATATTGGGAGGCGCAATTACTTTTGTTATTACATCTTGCAGAGATAATCCTTCTTTCCTCAAATAGTGATTTAGCAATGCGGTATGAGTAGCTTGATGATTAGGAATCGCAATTGATTTACCATTTAAATCTGCCGCTGAATGAATATGCGAATCTTTTCTTATAGTAATTGCAGAACCATCACGATGTGCTAATAAAATAGTTTTAATTGGCACCCCTTTACTGAATAAATCTATAGCTAAAGGAGATAAAATAAAGGTGGCATTAATAACTTCCGCTTTTAATGCTCCAACCATTTCATTCCATGATTTAAACAATTTTGGCTGAATTTCAATTTTTTGAAAAGAACAATTATCTTGTGAATGTGAAACTAATAAAGTAAGATGATCAAGAATTGGTAAATATCCTACTTTTAGTTTGAAACGGTTGGCGGCAATAGCGGATTCAAATAATAAGCCTAAAATAATTAAAATATATATCAGGTATTTGCTCATATTTTATACCATAAAAACAAGTTTTCAACTCAATTAAAATCGTAACTACCTACTAAGAAGTAGGTTTGTTTGAAATATCAAAGCTAAAGCTTTAGTCTCTGAAACTTTATTGTTAAATTTAGTTGGTAAATAGTTACTTAAAATCAATATTTTTCATCTTTTTTAACTGAAGAACTGCTTCTTTTTTTCGGATCTGAACGTTTTTGTTTTTTAGTTTTAGATGGGGAACTACTTCTTTTCTTGGGATTGGAAGAAGGCTTGTCTTTACCTTGTTTAGATGGAGAACTACTTCTTTTTTTCGGAGCAGAAGATGATTGTTGATTTTCTTCACTCTTATTACTACGCACTGAATTTGGATTAGTTCTAATTACTGGCACGCTGTTGCGAATTGGGGCATTTGGATTAGTTCTAATTACTGGCACGCTGTTGCGAATTGGAACATTTGGATTAGTTCTAATTACTGGCACGCTGTTGCGAAT
>JAGLFE010000451.1 GCA_023144675.1 Thiomargarita sp.
TCAATTTGTTGTCCATTATTGGAGCTAGAGTTATCCATAATTTTTATCCTTTTACAAATCTAAAAGTAATATTAAACAGGAATATATTTTCATAAACTTAGGAAAATAATATACCTTAACAAAATTTAAATGTCAAGTAATATTTGAATTTTTTTTATATCCTGTAAAATGGTATAATATATTTATAAACAAAATCTACCAACTAGGTGGCTTAGAAATGTTTATTATTTCATTTTGATTTAACTTCATCTACCATATAGGTGGCTTATTACTAATGCCAAGGTTTAATCTTGGCATTTATCTTCAAATATTTTCTGTCATTTCGCTATTATTCGTAGCTAATATATGTTGGGCTAGACTAGATATTCTATAAACCTATTCCATTATTGCTAAATTATTTATTCTCATATTATTACTTAATCCCTTTTCTACCAGCATAATAATTATGAACAAAACAGTTTCCCAATTACGTCAATTATTTTTGGACTATTTTAAATCCAAACAACATACTGTTATTTCAACCAGTCCTTTGATACCAGCTAATGACCCCACTTTATTATTTACTAATGCGGGTATGGTACAATTTAAAGAAACATTTTTGGGGTTAGAAACTCGTCCTTATACACGAGCCGTTACTTGTCAACGTTGTATCAGAGCGGGAGGTAAGCATAATGACTTAGAAAATGTAGGTTATACTGCTCGCCATCATACTTTTTTTGAAATGCTGGGAAATTTTAGTTTTGGGGATTATTTTAAAACTGAAGCGATTGAATTTGCATGGGAATTTTTAACTGAAGTTTTAGAATTACCACCAGAAAAACTTTGGATTACTGTATATAAAGAAGATAAAGAAGCGGCTAATATTTGGTTAAAAAAATTAAAAATTGACCCAACTCGTTTCTCTTATTGTGGGGAAAAAGACAACTTTTGGTCAATGGGAAATACTGGACCTTGCGGACCCTGTTCGGAAATTTTCTATGACCATGGGGCGGATGTTGCGGGCGGACCACCAGGAAGTGCTGATGCCGATGGAGATCGCTATGTCGAGATTTGGAATCTAGTTTTTATGCAATATAATCGTGATTCCCAAGGGCAACTTACTCCCTTAGCTAAACCATCTATTGATACTGGCATGGGTTTAGAGCGATTAGCCGCCGTAATGCAAAATGTGCATAGCAATTACGAAATAGAACTATTCCAAAATTTAATTAAAACTATTGCAAAAATAGCCGCTTGCCAAGATTTAAAAAACAATTCTTTACAAGTAATCGCTGATCATATTCGCTCTTGTACTTTTTTAATTTTGGATGGCATTATTCCTTCTAATGAAGGGCGTGGTTATGTATTACGGAGAATTATTCGGCGGGCTATTCGGCATGGTCATCAACTTGGATTGCGGCAACCATTTTTCTATCGTTTGGTCAAAAAATTAAACGAACAAATGGGAACAGCTTATCCCGAATTGGAAAAAAATGTCAGTTTAATCGAACGTATTTTAAAGCAAGAAGAACTACGGTTTGCCGAAACATTAGATCGGGGAATGCTGCTTTTAGAACAAGTTATTAATGAATTACAAAGCTCAATTATTTCGGGCGAAATTGTCTTTAAACTTTATGACACTTACGGCTTCCCAACCGATTTAACTGCCGATATTGCCCGTGAACGAAATTTAAGTATCGACATGGCGGGTTTTGAACAAAATATGGCAAAGCAACGTAGTTTAAGTAGCACTGCCAGCAATTTTGCAGTCGATTTAACCAAGCAAACTCAAATAACTCAACATCAAACTAAATTTACTGGTTACGAATGCACTACCGATACTAGCACAGTGATTGCGTTATTACATGAAGGGCAAACTGTAGAAACACTGCATGCGGGACAAATTGGACAAATAATTTTAGCAACAACGCCTTTTTATGGCGAATCAGGTGGACAAATGGGGGATATTGGCTATTTTAACACCAACCAATTCAAAGTAACCGATACCAAAAAAATGGGTTCTGCTATAATTCATATTGGCGTGATTGGGCAAAGTTCAATTAATATCGGCGATCAAATAGAAGCTACTATTAATCCCGAAATTCGCCAAGCCATCGCTCGCAATCATACTGCCACCCACTTATTACATTCTGCCCTGCGCAACATATTAGGCGAACATGTTAAACAAAAAGGTTCTTCAGTTGCCGCCGAACGTTTACGCTTTGATTTCTCCCATTTTGAACCAGTTACAGCGGAACAATTACAAACTATTGAACAAACCGTTAATCAACAAATTTTATTAAATACGACAGTAGAAACACAGATTGTAGATTTAGAAACTGCGATGAATAGCGGTGCGATGGCGTTATTTGGAGAAAAGTATGATGAAAAAGTGCGGGTGCTATCGATTGGGGATTTTTCAACGGAACTTTGTGGTGGAACTCATGTTAGTCAATTAGGTAATATTGGCTTATTTAAAATTGTGATGGAAACGGGAGTTGCTGCGGGAGTGCGGCGTATTGAAGCGATTACTGGCAATTATGCGCTTAATTGGGTTAAGGAAACGGAACAAACTTTTCAACAATTAAGTCAATTATTAAAAACTAATCGGAATTCCATTAGCGACCGTTTAAGCAAATTATTAATCCAACAGCGTCAATTAGAAAAAGAAGTTGGTTATTTGCAAGCTAAATTGGCTAGTAGTCAAGGTAGTGATTTAGCAAGTCAAGCAGTTGAAGTAAAGGGCATTAAAATAT
Source organism: Thiomargarita sp. (assembly GCA_023144675.1). GTDB lineage: Bacteria > Pseudomonadota > Gammaproteobacteria > Beggiatoales > Beggiatoaceae > JAGLFE01. Next base: position 2,736 of record JAGLFE010000451.1, read on the forward strand.
TGGCAGTTAATATTGAAAATGTGGATGTTAAACAGTTGCGGAGTACTTTAGATCAATTAAAAAATAAACTAGCCACTGCCGCAATTATTCTAACCACAGTAAAAAATGACAAAATTTCTTTAGTCGCTGGCGTTACTAAAGATGCAACGGATAAAATTCAAGCTGGCAAATTACTAAACTTTGTGGCTAAACAGGTTGGTGGTAAAGGTGGAGGCAGGGCTGATATGGCGCAAGGTGGTGGCAGTGAACCTGATAAATTAAAACCAGCTTTAGCAAGTGTTGTTGTTTGGGTAAAAGAACAAAGCTTTTAATTCTCATCAAATTTATTGGTAGCGTCTAAATCCAAAAAAAATTAAACTACCAGATGCAATAATTGCAGCAACGGCATCATAATATGAGTCTGTACCGAATTTTACCATTAATTACAAAGTTTTCCTTTTAAACATTTTATTTTTATTACAAAAAGGTATCAAATAATGGGAAACTATACATTAACAACTAATTTATCAGATAAAATGGTAGAAGAAGTAAATAAACATAAGCAATTAAGACATAAAAAAAGCATTGAAGAAACTATTATTGATTTACTTAATGATGCCTTAAAACCACCTCAATATTTTACGAATTATGATTGGAAAAAAGCCGAAGATGAAGCTAATTATGAGATTTAATCAGGTAAAACAAAATCATTTAGTACAATTGAGGATTTTATTGCAGATTTAGAAAAATGAAAATCATTCGTACTGAGGGATTTAAAAAAGATGAAAGGTTACAAAAATAGGTAGTCCTAAACCTGTTA
>JAGLFE010000452.1 GCA_023144675.1 Thiomargarita sp.
GTTACTCAGCAGCATCCTACATTTTATACTTATTTCTTAACTTGGTAGATAGTTACACTTATTCATCTTTTTCTGACGAGTTAAATTTACCAGCTAATTGTTTTTGAATAGGCGGTGGCACAGGTTCATAATGGCTAAATTCTACAGTAAAAAAGCCACTTCCACCAGTTGCCGATTTAAGTTCGGTTTGATAATTACTTAATTCACTTAAAGGAACTTCCGCTTTAACACAGGCAATATTAGTAGATTGCATATTACTTCCTTGAATATGTCCTCGTTTACTAGCTAAATCACCAGTAATTGCTCCCATATATTCATTGGGTATAGTAATTTCAGTTTTTACAATCGGTTCTAATACTAACGGTTTTGCTTTTTGAATTGCAGCTAAAAAAGCTTTCTTACCAGCGGCTACAAAAGCAATTTCTTTAGAATCAACTGGATGGTATTTACCATCATAAACGGTTACTTTAATATCCTGCATTGCATAACCAGCTATTGCTCCCGTGTCTAAAACTTGTTGCACCCCTTTTTGGATAGCTGGAATATAAGCAGAAGGAATAGCTCCACCTACAACTTCACTAATAAATTTAAAACCACTGCCCCGTTCCATTGGTTCAATGCGTAGAAAAACTTCTCCAAATTGACCAGCTCCACCACTTTGTTTTTTATGGCGATAATGCCCATCTGCTTTCATACTAATGGTTTCACGATAGGGAATTTTAGGTTGGCTAGTTTCTACTTCAACATTGTAATGTTTATTCATTTTTTCTAATACAATGCGTAGATGAAATTCACCTAAACCACGTAATATAGTTTGATTTAGATTAGCATCATGTTCAAGAATTAAACAAGGGTCTTCGCCTTCCAATTTGTGTAAGGTTAAATTAATTTTTTGCTCATCACCTTGATTTTTAGAGGAAATGGCTAAACCATACATGGGATCAGGAAATTTTTGCGCTTCGGTATGAATGTGGTCCTCATCATGGGAATCATGTAATACCGCATTGAATTTAATAGTATCAATTTTAGACAACGCACAAATATCACCAGGAATAGCTTTTTCAACCTCAATTTGCTCTTTACCCTGCAATTTTAATAAATGTCCTATTTTAACTGGCTTACGTTCTTCACCAATATAAAGATGACTTTCTTTAGTAACAGTTCCTTGATGAATGCGAAATAAACCTAGTTTGCCAACAAATGGGTCAGCGGTAACTTTAAATACATGGGCAATAGCATGTTTATTAGGGTCAGGGGTAACATCTAGTGGTTCGGTGTTATTTCCTTGATAAAATAGATGTGGATTACCTTCCAAAGGATTAGGCATTAGTCGAGTAAAAATATTAAGTAATTCAGGAATGCCAGCACCGGTTCGGGCGGAAGTAAAACATATAGGAATAAGATGTCCTTCCCGCAAAGCTTTTTCAAATGGTGCATGTAGTTGTTCAGGATTAAGTTCATCTCCCTGTTCTAGGTAGATTTCCATTAATTCTTCGTCAACTTCAACTACTTGATCAACGATTTTAATATGCGCATCCCCGACCTTTCCTAAATCAGACTTACCATTTTTATTTAAAAAGCAATCAATTACTTTATTACCATTATCAGCAGGTAAATTTATAGGAAGACATTCTTTGCCAAAAACTTCTTGGATATTTTCGACTAAATCATATAAATCTAGCTCTGGCATATCTATTTTATTAATAATAATCATTTTGCATAATTTATGCTTGACTGCTTGTTCTAACATACGGTGGGTCATTACTTCAATACCCGCAGTTGCATTAATTACCATGGCTATACTTTCTACGGCAGGAAATATGCTTAAAGCATGTCCAATTAAATCAGGATAGCCAGGAGTGTCCAATAAATTTATATGTTTTTTATCTCTATCGAAACTAATAATTGCAGTATTTAGGGAATGTTGATATTCTTTTTCTAATGGATCAAAATCACAAACAGTATTACCATTTTCAATTTTACCAACTGTTTTAATCTTGCCTGTTTCTTTTAAAATATTTTCTATTAATGTGGTTTTGCCAGCATCATTTTGACCAACTAAGGCAATATTACGAATATTTTCAGTAGTATAATTAGGCATATTTTTTTTAAATAATTAAATTAATTAATAAATTAGAATACCGTACTAATAAGTTAGAAAAATTTATTTTATGAGAAGGTTTTATACATCAATTAAACTAAATCGTTGTTTATGAAAAAATTGCTTAAAATCTAATAACATTGTACTTTAAAAATTGCTTGTAATAATCATATTTTTGTAACTATCTACCAAGTTAATAAATACGTATAAAAT
>JAGLFE010000453.1 GCA_023144675.1 Thiomargarita sp.
ATTTAAATTTACAGTAAATAAATTTTTTTATTCGTTTCAATAAATATTTTTTATAACCAATTTATTTCATTGGTTATTTTAAATTTACTCTGTTTTATTTGCCATTTTTAATAAAATTTTACCTTTTAATTCAATGTCTTACATCGATATAGAGGGGGGGCAATTACTTTTTTGTAAGATATTCTGAAGTTAAATTAGTATATTTTTTTAATTCTGACTGAGTAGCCACCAACTCCTTTTTTAAAATAGCTAATCTATTAGCTAATATTGTTGGATTTGTTTGTCCAGTTATTTTTTCTTTCGGTGTATGGATAACTTCTTTTGGTTTAACTAATTCTTCTTTAGCCAGTATAACTTTATTTTCCAACCGCATCTTAGGATAGATACGCAACAATTCAGAAATAGGAATTTTACCTCCAAAAGTAACTAATTCACCATTTCGTATTTGTTTTTGTAAAGTTCTTCTTGGAACACCAACTAAACTAGCAGAATTAGAAATTGTTAATAATTGCGCCATAATTATTACCCTTTTTTATCGTAGTAAGCTGTATCTTCACCACCAAATAGTTCAAATATTCTTTTAATTAAATTTGCCAATTCTAAAGTCATCATGGCAAAATCGCTATCAAAACGTTGTTCTGGTGTTTCTTCCCCACTTTCATCACGTTCAGAGTCGATTAAATCCAATGGCTTTAATTGTCGAATAACCAATTCATCATCTAAAGTAAAGCTTAAACGATCTTGCCATTCTAACGCCACACGTGTTACTTGTTTATCGGCTTCTAAATGTCCCTGCATTTCTTCAGCAAGTAAATCTTGGCGTTTACAATTAACAATTGCACCTTCATGATCTTTATCACTTAAAATGCAAGCATTACCCAATTCAAAATCAGGTGGACATTCGGATTCATTAACCAGCCATTGCGTCATAACTTGTGCTGGTAATTTCTGCATTTTAGGGCTGGTAACTGGTAAACTACCAATAGTTTGACGTAAAAAACTGGCAAAACTTTCCGCTTTTTTACGATTTGGAGTATCAATAATTAACCAAGCATTTGTGGCATCAATATAAGCAGAAAGATAATTAGAACGGCTAAAGGCACGAGGAACTAAATCGTGTAAAACTTCCTCTCGAATATTATTTTTTTCTTTTCTACCCACTTTACGCATTTGTTGCATTTCAATTTCTTCCGCCTTTTCATTGACAAATTCACGTATCACAGAAGCGGGTAAAATCTTTTCTTCTAAGCGAGTAGTAACAACAAAACAATTATTAGCACTATGTACTAAAGAATCATTATTTGAACCCAATGGCGATACCCAACCAACACTTTCCATATCCATTTTACCGCAGGGATAAAAATTAATTTGGCTAAGTTTCTCATTAAGCTCTTCAGCATTGATTTGAATAGGTTTTAAAAAGCGAAATATATGTAAATTTTTAAACCACATAATTAGTATGAATAATTAATGACTAATATGAATAACTATAGAACGTTGTCCGCCATGATGACGGTGTTCCCATAAATAAATTCCTTGCCAAGTTCCCAAAACTAGCTGATTATTGACAATTGGAATACTTAAATGACTTGCTGTTAAAGAGCATTTTATATGAGCTGGCATATCATCAGCACCTTCTTGAATATGAGTATAGAGCGGGTCATTTTCAGGAATTAAGCGATTAAGCCAATTTTCTAAATCTCTTTGCATAGCTGGATCAGCATTTTCTTGAATAAGTAAGCTCGCTGAGGTGTGTTGCACAAATAGGGTACATAAACCTTCTTTTATATCCGTTTCCTGCACCACCAGTTTATTTATTTGCGAAGTAATTTCAAATAAACCTTGACGAGCAGTTTTAATAATAATATTTTTTACTGACATAAATAGTACCTAATTGATTGCTATTAAGCTAAAAAATCCGTAACTATCTACCAATTAAACTTTAAATGCGAATTAAGAGTTAAAATATAGCTTTA
>JAGLFE010000454.1 GCA_023144675.1 Thiomargarita sp.
AATCCCGGCGTAAACTATCCGAAACAGCAATAGGTGTCGGATAAGTACGTACAATGTAATAAGAGGAAAACATAAAAGTAATAATAGTTGCCGCTTGAATTAAATAGGAAGCTTTATCGCTAATAATCTCCATATTTAGGGCATAAATCGCAATCAATAAAGAGAATTCGCTAATTTGTCCTAAACGAAATCCGATTTCCAAAGATAAATCATCTTTTTCACCTAATTTTATCATCAAATATCTAAAAATATATGGTTTAGCGACTAATAATGTTATAGCCATTATTATGGCAGGAAATAATACTGTATATAAAACTCCTAAATTCAGATTTGCGCCTAAAGCGAAAAAGAAAATTACTAAAAAGAAATCACGTACTGGTTTTAAACTTTCGGCAATAAAACGGGCAATAGGACTACTAGCTAATACAACTCCACCAATGAACGCTCCAATTTCATGAGACAAGCTGAAAAATTTAGCTAGTTCCGCCATTCCGAGACACCAACCAATTGTTACTAAAAAGATATATTCTTGAATTTTATCAAATTTTCTAATTAATTTGACTAAGATAAAACGTTCAAATACAAGGGCAAAACCAATCATGCAGGGTAATCCTAGTATGAGAATCAAAATATCAACTAAAGAAGTATTTGTTTCTGTAGCCCAAGCTTGTAAAATAAGTAGTACTAAGATAGCAATTAAATCCTGCAACAGTAAAATGCTTACCATAATTTCGCCAGCATGTTTATGATGCAACACGGTGGTTGGTAATAATTTGAGTCCAATAATGGTGCTGGAAAAAATAGCCGATGCGCCAATTATTAAACTTTCTATTAAAGTGAAGCCAAATATTTGTGCAATAGCAAAACCTAAAACTGCAAAGATGGAAGAACTAATAATGGTTAAAACACTTGTTTTTCGGACGGTATGTAATAAATCTTGCGGTTTTAAACTTAAACCTAATAAAAACATTAGGAATATAATGCCAATCTCTGAAATTTCTTTGATAACAGTAGCATCTTCAATTAAAGCAAAGCCTGAAGGACCTAAGACAATTCCCCAAATAATATAACCGACTAATAAAGCTTGACGGGCATAGAGTGCAAGTGTAGCAAGTACTGCTGAACCAGTAAAAATAATAAAAATGTGAAAAACAATTGGGTCGGAGTGCATGGAAAAATAGTTGCTAAAAGTGAACTATCCAATTTTTACAGCGAATTGGTAATAGCCTGTTTGAAAAGAGTGGGTTTTTGCTTTAAATAATTGAAGTTACGCAGGGTAAAATTAATAAAAATAAGGCTTAAAATTTATATTTATTTGGACTTTTAAGTACCCAAAAACTACATTATTTGAGTAGTGTTACAGGTTAATTTAATACCTAACTGATTGAATATATTGAATAAATAATTAATTTCTGGATTGCTTTTTTCTGACAGCATACTATACATAATTTCTTGGTTTATCCTAGTTTCTTTTGATGTATATAAAATTTCTCCCCTAGCTTTAATAACATTAGCTAGGGCGGTGAAAAATAGCTTAGGATCATTTTCTTCTAATGCAGCATTAAGATATTCGGTAATATCTTCATTACTTTTTAGATAATCACTTGTATTATATTCCATTGTTTGCATTATAATCACTCCAATATTGTTTTGCTAATTTAATATCTTTGGATTGGGTTGCTTTACTACCTCCACAAAATAAGATAATTATTGAATTACCTACATGAGCATAATAAACACGATATCCTTTACCTTTTGTGATACGCAATTCATACACATCATTACCAACAGATTTATGATCACCAAAATTTCCGATTCGCACTCTATCTAGCCTAATTAATATTTGAGCCTTAGCTCTCTTATCCTTTAATTTTTGCATCCAATTTTCAAAGGGACAACTACCATTAGTAGTAACATATTTTTTTATTTCCATTTAAAAAACCGTTATATAGGCTATATAATATAATGCAAAGCCTAAATTATCAAACTTTGCATTCAAAACGATATTATTTAATTACCGCCCATATTAAAATCGCGTCGAGCCGCAGCAACGGTAATAGTAAATCCAGCAACAACGTCTAATAAAGACATTAAAGTAAGAATTAAAAATGTGGAAGTGGTAGCAGGTGGATAAAATAAAAATAACATCAAGCCGAACAAAAATACGCCCATTGAAAACATATGTTCAATGCTAGTTGCCATACCAGTGCTAGTTGATTTAATAATTTCAAAGTATAAAGTAATTACGCCAACCATGATGAATATGCCGCTCCAAGAAGGACTCCAAAGTTCACCAGAAGGTAATTCTAATTCAAATAATGGAGATGCTCCCAAATTAAAATTAACACCAATGAATGCCATAACTAAATACAACAGCATAACAATTAAAAACAAAGGAATCAGTGAAAAAACTTTACCAAACATATATACTCCTTAAATAAAAATGATAAAATGTAATGTTTAATTATTAATTAAGATAAAAACTTTTATAATTAAAAGATATAAATCTATATTTTTACTTTAGCATATTTTATTCAACTTTTTGGATATTAAATTCATTTTTTATGGAAATATAATTAAAATTGGTATTTATATTGATTTACACTAAATTTTCTTAGTTTTTATAAAAAAAGAGTTTCTATTTAAATTTTTATTTCTACAATGATGTTGAAATAAATGCTAAATAATATTGATTTAAACAATTAATTTTAATACAAGGTTAAATTATGGAATTAAACATTATTTTTCAACGCATTAGCAATATGCAAAATCAAATTAGTACACTTAGGGGGTATCTTTGACTATACAGCCAGCTCTGAACGTTTAGAAGAAGTTAAGCGGGAATTAGAAAATCCTGATTTATGGAACAACCCTAAACATGCGCAAATTCTTGGACAAGAACGTTCTAATTTAGAAAAAATTGTTGACAATTTAGATTATTTAGATACTAATTTACAAGATGGCTTAGATTTATTAGAATTAGCTCAGGCAGAAAATGATGAGGAAGCGGTTATATCAATCTGCCAAGATTTAGAAAAATTAGAAAAGCAACTGGCGGTAATGGAATTTAACCGTATGTTTTCAGGTGAAATGGATGCACATAATGCTTTTTTAGAAGTGCAATCAGGTTCAGGAGGAACAGAAGCACAAGATTGGGCAGAAATGCTGTTGCGTATGTACTTACGCTGGTTAGAACAACATAAATTTACCACAGAAATTATCGAATATTCGGCTGGTGAAGTTGCTGGGATTAAAAGTGTTACCGTGCGTGTTATTGGTGAATATGCTTATGGATGGTTACGAACTGAAACTGGTGTCCATCGCTTAGTACGTAAATCACCTTTTGATTCTGGAAATCGCCGCCATACCTCATTTGCAGCCATCTTTATTTCACCAGAAGTAGATGAGGAAATTGATATTGATATTAACCCCAGCGATTTAAGAATAGATGTTTATCGCGCCAGTGGGGCTGGTGGGCAACATGTTAATCGCACCGAATCGGCTGTACGTATCACCCATTTACCAACTAATACGGTAGTGCAATGCCAAAATGACCGTTCCCAGCATAAAAATAAAGCCACAGCAATGAAACAATTAAAAGCGAAATTATATGAATTAGAAATGCAACAACGGCAAAATGAACAGCAAGCTACTTTTGAATCAAAATCTGATATTGGTTGGGGTAGTCAAATTCGTTCTTATGTTTTAGATAAATCTTTAATAAAGGATTTGCGTACTGGTATAGAAATGACAAATACCCAAGCAGTTTTGGATGGTGATTTAGATAAGTTTATAGAAACTAGTTTGAAAGGCGGTTTATAAAATAGTTAAGCAAAGTTATTTTTTTAAATTGTATTATTTGGAAAATTTTAACTCTAAATTTATCAAATTATTTTTTATTTACAAACTTAATTAGGCAAAATTCATGGAAGCTAACTTTATTCCTTACCAAGCTACAATCAGTTTACCTGATGGTAATATTCTAATTTTAGCTCCACACCCTGATGATGAGGTATTTGGTTGCGGTGGAGCGATTATGCAACATATTGCTCAACAACATAGAGTTCATGTAATTATTGTTACTGATGGCAACGCCGCAAGTACACATAATGATGCTAATCAGTTGTCGAAATATATTATTTTACGTCAGCAAGAAAGCCTAAATGCAGCCACTATTCTTGGCTATGGAAAACCTATTTTTTGGAAATTCGCCGATAGAAATTTATCAATTAATGACGAATTGCTTATTCAAAAAATTACTAATTATATTCTTAAACATAAAATTACTCAAATTTACGCACCTTCTATTACAGAAATTCACCCTGATCATTATGCGCTGGCAATCAATGCAATAGAAGCAATTAATCGTTGTAAACAGCCATTACAATTAACCATGTATGAAGTGGGAATGCCACTAAATCCAAATTTATTATTAGACATATCGCCTTATTTTGAACGTAAAAAGGCAGCCATGGCTTGTTTTTCCTCACAACTTAAATTGCAAAATTATGATAAACATATACAAAGTTTAAATGTATATCGTGCTTACACATTATCTAAACAAATAATAGCGGCGGAAGCTTATTATGTACTAAATAATGAGGATTTACAACAGAATTCATGGCAACTATTTGGGCAATCCCGTCAAAAAATGGCATTAAAACAAACTCATCAAAAAATTAAACAACTTGAAATAGAATTACAAACTAAAAATACTGAACTAACAGGTATTTATCATAGCCATTCATGGTTTTTAACTCGACCTTTGCGTTGGTTTAATAGTTTTTTCTAATTTTTAAATTTTTTATAGTGTAATTGCAAATATAAATTATATTTAAACTTATTAACTTATAAAAAAATAAACTAAATATTAATTTCATTAAAATAAAAATAATTTCTAATTACTCATTATTTACGCTATATAAAACAAAATAATTTTAAAAAATGCTATATTTATAAAAAAGTTTTTTATAATTTTTTGTCGTTTATACTATATTGATATGGATTATAAACCAATATGCTAATAAAAGCTGATGAAATATTAATATGTCTAAAAAAATAATTAAGGCTATTCGGGGAATTAATGATATTCTGCCAACACAAACACCGCTTTGGCAACATATTGAAGTTATTCTTCGCCAAGTAGTTGAATCTTACGGTTATAAAGAGATTCGTTTACCTTTATTAGAAATGACCGAATTATTTAGTCGTTCTATTGGAGAAGTTACTGATATTGTTGAAAAAGAAATGTTTAGCTTTATTGATCGCAATAATGATAGTTTAACTTTGCGTCCAGAAGGTACAGCATGTTGTGTGCGTGCTGGAATTGAAAATGGTTTATTTTATAATCAAATTCAACGCTTATGGTATATTGGACCGATGTTTCGCCATGAACGTCCGCAACAGGGTCGCTATCGGCAATTTCATCAAATTGGAGCAGAAGCGTATGGCATAGCTAGTCCAGATATTGACGTTGAAATGATTTTAATAACTGCTCGTTTTTGGCAAAAGTTGGGATTAAAAAATTTAGAATTACAGATTAATTCCCTTGGCAACACAAATGCAAGAATGATTTATCGTCAACAGCTACTCGATTATTTTTCTGGTCATTATGAACAATTAGATACTGATAGTCAACGTCGTTTACAAACTAACCCGTTACGCATATTAGATAGTAAAAATCCAGATATGCACCCACTAATTGAATCGGCACCTAAATTATTGGATTATTTGGATAATGAATCAAAAGAAGATTTTGCTATATTACAACAATTGCTGGATGAAGTTAATATTACTTATCAAGTTAATCCACGTTTAGTACGGGGTTTAGATTATTATAATAAAACCGTATTTGAATGGCTTACCAAAGATTTAGGTGCGCAAGGAACAGTTTGTGCTGGTGGACGTTATGATAAATTAGTTGGGCAATTAGGTGGTAAACAGGCTACTCCAGCTGTTGGATTTGCAATGGGTTTAGAACGTTTGATTATTCTACTTGCTCAAGAATCAGCTTTTGAAATACCAAATAAATTACCGCAAGTTTATTTTGTTACCATGGGCGCAAAAGCAGTGCAAAAAACCTTTTCTTTATCTGAATTATTACGCAATGAATTACCTCAATTACGTTTAGTAACTCATTGTGGTGGCGGTAGTTTTAAAAGCCAATTTAAACAGGCGGACAAAAGTGGTGCTAAAATAGCAATTATATTAGGTGAAGATGAAGTTGAAAAACAACAAGTTACCATTAAACATCTTCGAGAAAAAAATCGTTCACAATTATCAATAGCACAATCTGAATTAGTTAATTATCTGAAATCTATCATCTAATTAAACAATTTTTTATTGAACTTTTATTTTAATTTTTAATTAAACAAGGAAACATTATGGCAACTTACGAAACAGAAGAAGAACAAGTCGAGGCGATGAAAAAGTGGTTGAAAGAAAATGGGATACAAATAGTATTAGGTATCATCTTGGGTATAGGAATAATAGTTGGTTGGCGTTGGTGGCAAACTTATACTATTCAAGAATCGGAATATGCTTCTAGCCTCTATGAGAAAGTTCTATTTTCCATAGAAACTAATAATATAGATAATGCAAAATCTATTACCAAGAAACTTTTATCTGATCATAGTTCTAGTCCCTATGCCATTTTATCGGTTCTCAATTTAGCGCGACAAGATGTAGAAACAGGCAATATTGAAAGTAGCCATGCTCGTTTACAATGGATTATTGAACAAAATAGCGATTTGAAAATGCTAACTCACATTGCCAGTTTACGTAAAGCACAATTATTTTTATCTCAGGAAAAATTGGCAGATGCCAAACAAATTGTTGATAAAGGTATGAAAAATTCTAAATTTGAAAAAATGTATCTTGAATTACAAGCCGATATTGCAGTGGCGCAAGATGATGCCAGTTTAGCACGTGTAGCTTATACAAAAGCACTTGAAAATGAAGATATTGCTCCTCAACATAAAAAGTGGATTCAAATGAAATTAGATAATTTAGGATCAGCAGATGCCATTCAAGTTAATCAATCTGAGTTTGGTAATATTACTACTGCGGAAACGCAAATGATTAGCCTACCTATTTCCGAATTATCAACTTCAAGTGGAATTCAGGAAATTATTTTAGAAAAACAATCTGAGTTTGGTAATATTACTACTGTAAAAACAGAATCACTTAATATTTCCGAATTAGCAACTCCAAGTACAATCCAAGAAATTATTTTAGAAAAACAATCTGAGTTTGGTAATATTACTACTGTAAAAACAGAATCACTTAATATTTCCGAATTAGCGACTCCAAGTACAATTCAGGAAATTATTTTAGAAACAATGCCAGTTGAATAATTTTCAACTATGATTTTTTTGTTGTTAAGTAGTTAATTTTTCTAAATATTTAGAGTTGCTGTAAAATAATAATCAAAATCATTTTGCAATAACTTTACACACCAATTAAGACAAATAAAATGAGCGAAGAACTACTTCAAAGAAATCTTGTAAAAAAACCTGAGAAAATTGGTAATTGGGATTTTTATAATATTGGTTCTACAACAATCAAAGCCCTTAAAGAATACGATATTATCCGTAATGTAAATTATGGAACTATCGAAAATAAAAAAGTTGATGCTTTGATTGTGCAAAAAAAAAATGTTATTGCGGTAATTGAGTACAAAACACCTAAAGAGTTTAAAACTGAAGCACAAAAAAAGAAAGCAATTAAGCAAGAAATCAAAGTTGCTCAAAAATTAGGGGCAAAAATTTTTATTGCCACAGATACTCAGGAAACTATTTGGATTAATGTTTTAACTGAAAATAGAATTGGAGATGAAGATGGGAAAGAAATAAAAGCTTTATTTGACCCAAAAGATGAAAAAATTGCGGAACTTATAAAAAAAATTTACGCTTCTATAAATGAGCAAACTAATAATATAAAGCCAATACAATTGGTAAATCCAACGAATCTTGCAAAAAGTATATGGCAGGATATTTGGTCTGTAAGTGGTGCTACTCCTGAAAATTGTCTTTATACGTTTGTTGAACTGTTTATTTTTAAATATCTTAGTGATTTAGGGGTTTTACAAGAACCAGAAAACTTTGATTCTTTAATGAATTTATATAGTAAAAGAGATGAAAGTTTTGCTTTGGAATATTACGCAAATAATGTTCGTCCAAAGATTAAAGATTTATTTCCTGAAAACCTGATCGACAAAACGACTATTATTAATGGAACTATTTTTGTAAGCAAGGACCAAAAAGCAGTCAAAGGATATAGCACAACTTTTAAAACCGTTTTAGATAAATTCAATAAATATGAAAAACTTGAACATATTGATTATGATTTCAAAAGTCAGCTTTTTGAGAGTTTTTTAAAAGAAAGTATTAGCAAGAAAAACTGGGGACAATTTTTTACTCCGCTTAAAGTTATTCGTCCGATTATTGAAATGGCGAAAGATGATATTAAAGATGGTATAAAAATCTGTGATCCAGCTTGTGGTGTTGGAAAATTTCTTTTAGAGCCGTTGGTAACAAAATTAGACCAATTTTATAAAATTAGTAAAAATGGCATAACTCCAAGAATTACTATCCACGGATTTGACAAAGGTTTTGATAAAGACGAACAAAAAACAATCATTTTGGCAAAAGCTAATATGTTAATTTATTTTTCTGATTTAATCAAAGATAATCCTAATCAAACTAAAGACTTTGCCAAACTTTTTAATGATAGTTTCACCCTAAAAACAAATTCAATTTTAGGCACATTATCTGAACCAGTTGAAAATGAATATGATTTGATTTTAACTAATCCTCCTTATGTAACTAGTGGTAGTGGAAACTTAAAAGATGAAATTAAAAAAGACGGCGATTTAATTAATTATTACAAAATTAATGCTATGGGTGTTGAAGGGCTTTTTATGGAGTGGATTATAAAAGCTTTAAAACCTGGTGGAAAAGCATTTGTAGTGATTCCTGATGGAATTTTGAATCGTCAAAATGATAAAAATTTACGCCAATTTATTTTAAATGAATGTTATATTGACGGCATTATTTCATTGCCATTAAAAACTTTTTTTACCACTTCAAAGAAAACTTATATTTTAGCAATCACAAAAAAGACAAATAAAAAAGATGTTCAAACAGACCCAATCTTTACATATTTAGTAAGTGAAATTGGAGAATCAAGAGATATTTATCGCTTTGATATAGAACAAAATGATTTACAGGAAGCAGTTGAATTATATGCTTTTTTCAAGGGAAATAAAAAAGGTTTTGAAAAAATAAATTTTGATAAAAGATGTAAATTACAACCAATTGAAAAATTTAATCCAAATAATCACTGGTCTGTTGATAGGTGGTGGACTAAAGAAGAACAAATTAAGCTTGGTATTTTAGAGGAAGATAACACAATCCCATTCAACGAATTTCCAGCATTATTAGAAGATGTTGCTAATAATATTTTAAATTTCAGAGAAGAAATTCTAGACTTGAACGAAAAAAAAGTCAAAAAAAAAATCAATGAATTGAATATCGAAATTGAAAGCGAGGGCAAGAATAAATTATACCCTTTACTTGAGTTATTTGAAATAAAGAGTGGAAATTCAAAATTAACTAAAAGTTTTGTTGAAAAAAACAAAGGAAAGTTTGTTGTTTATTCTGCAAATACCAAAAAAAATGGTGTTTTTGGTTACATAAAAACCTTTGATCACGACCAAGAATGCATCCAAATTACTACAAATGGAGTTTATGCTGGAACAGTTTTTTATAGAAAAACACATAAATTTAGTATTAATGGGGATGCTCGTCTATTAATAAAAAAATCAGAAAATTTAGATTATCATTATTTATTATTTGAGGTCCAAAAAGAATTTAAAAAACATAATTTTAATTGGGTAAATAAACCAACAATTGGAAAATTTAAAGATATTGAAATTCAAATCCCAGTTGACAAAGACGGTAATTTTGATTTACAAGTTCAAACAGAAATAGCAGAAAAACATAAAAAAGTTGAAACCATGAAATCAGCTATTAGCCTTGAACTTGATAGAATTATCGAAGTTGAAGTTGATTTTTAAATATTTTTTAGGGCAATTTTTAATTACTTTTTACAAAACAATTTAATCTAAAATATTATGACTCGAGTTATTCTACTCTTTATTCCTATACTATTCATCGGTTGTAGTCAGATTGATAAAACTGTTGACCCGCCAACTCCTTTAGTAGATTTTACGCCTTCTATAGAAATCAAAACACTTTGGAGTTCCCATATAAAAGGAGGAAAATACAGTAAACCCTATCTCAAGCTTGCTCCTACGTTTTATAATGAGCGATTATTTATTGCCTCTCCTACTGGTGTGGTGCAAGCATTGCAGTTACATGATGGCAAAGTTATTTGGCAACAAGAACTTAATTTATCTATATCTGGTGGTCCAGGAGTGGCAAATGAACTGGTTATTGTTGGTAGTAAAAAAGGCGAGGTAATTGCACTTTCGGCTGAAAACGGTACAGAAATATGGCGTTCCAATGTAACTAGCGAAATATTAGCAAAACCATTGATTAGTCAGGATTTAGTGGTTATTAAAACGGGCGATGGCAAATTATTTGCTTTAGATAGTAAAACTGGTAAACGAATTTGGGTTTATGAACGAAATCGAATGCCATTATTAAGTTTGCGTGGAATTAGTTCTCCAATTGCTAAATTTGATTTAGTTATTGCTGGTTTTGATAATGGCAAAGTTGCTTTTTTAGATTTGCATGAAGGAAATGTACTAAAAGAATTCGCCGTTGCTTCTCCAAAAGGACGTACAATAATAGAACGTATGGTCGATATTGATGCTGATCCAATATTAATTGATGATATTGTATATGTAAGTAGTTATCAAGGAAAAACGATTGCAATTGATATTATTAGAGGCAAATTATTATGGGAAAGTAAAATATCATCACAAACTGGTTTAGGAATTAACCTTGATTATTTATATATAAGTGATGAAAAAAGTCATCTGTCAGCATTGGAACGTTTTTCAGGTGAAGTTTGGTGGAAACAGGATAAATTAGCCTATCGTAAAATTACTGCTCCAGCTAGTATAGGCAATTATGTAGTTGTTGGAGATTTTGCTGGTTATTTACATTGGATAACCCAGAAAAATGGTCAATTTGCTGCTCGTTTCCAAATGAATAATCCAATTATCGTCCCCCCTTTAGTAATTGATAATAATATGCTTATTGTCTATGATACTGGAGGTTATATCAAAGCTTTTAGTATAATTGAATAATGGTAATTTCATAAAAATTAT
>JAGLFE010000455.1 GCA_023144675.1 Thiomargarita sp.
TATCAAAGACCTAACAGGTTTAGCATTAGCTATTTTAGCACTACCTATTTTTTTACTACCGCAATCAAGAAATCTGGAATAGTTGTGGGTTTACTCGTAGTTGGAGTTTGCTCGCCATTAGTTAATTTTTTAACCCGTTCGGATAAATATAAGTCTAACTCATTGATACTAATATTACCATCCTTAGTATAATCAGCAGAACTATTTAAACCTTCAACTAAAGCTTTAGTAAAAGCACCATTTTTCCACGCTGTATTTTCAAAAGAACTTTGTTTACCAGTAGAAGAGGCAAAAACCACGACACCATTTTCTGCTTTAGTTAAATCATTAACAATTTTATCAATATCCGCCATATCTCCACGTGAACCTATCACGTTTCCAGAATGGCAAGTATCCACGAAAAATATCGACTTTCCAGCTAAAACAGTTATGGTATTTTTAATGACATGATAAGCTAAACCTGTTTGTTTCAGACGATCAATATTAATATCTCGGGGGAAAAAATAATAACGATTATTATTGTCATTAACCCCATGTCCAGCGAAAAACACCATTGCAACATCATTTCGGGTTGTTTTTTGTTCTATCCATTTTAAACCTTGTAAAATATCGTCTTTAGTTGCATCAGCTAATAATTTAACTTCTATTTCACGATATAAACTTGAATCTTTTTGAAATTTAAAAAAATTAGCAAAATCTCGAGCATCTTTAGCCGCATAATCTAATTTTAGCATACTATTATCATAATTACTAACACCTACAGCTAATACATAAAGTTTAGGTTTAATCTCAAAGGTTTCATCTTTTTCCAAGCCTTGCCAATACAAATTAGCCATAGCAGGTTCAGAAGTTGTATAACGATTTTTTGCAATTATAGCCAAATTGATATCCCGTTTTGGCACTGCTAGTTGTATAATATATTCTTTATTGGTTTTAAAATTCTGCTTTTTGGTCTCCACAATTCTACCATCTATTCTAATTCTTAGACTTGTTATTGGTTCACCTGAAGGACTACGAATCTGATAACGTATATTAATAGTAGGTTTATCAAAATTATCACCTTCCTGTGGCGACAACAAAGTAATTACTGGTGGTAAAAGTTGCTCAATTTTTTGTTGAGAAATACGTTGTTTTTTATCTGCCAATACTAGTGCAAGTTTAATATCAAGAGTATCCAATACTTTAGTAATAATATCGGGGCGATAGTAGCGTTCACGGAATTGGGCAGTGGGAAAAAAATCTGCTGCTTGGTTATTTTCACGATTAAGATGCCAGCCAACAAGTTCATCACCTCCAGCCGAAGCTGCATAATAACCTTGAGGTGTCCAAACTACCCAACGTTTACCATCTTTATGTGGGAAAAAAGCGAATAATTCCTCTCCATCGGTTAAACGATACCAACGAATCGTGCCATCACCAAAAGCCGCCACCGCTACTTTGCCATTACCAGCTATATTAACTCCCCAAACTACTCCTGGTACTGATTGTTGCCATTGTAATTGACCATTTTTCTTAAAAAAGCGTAATGACCAAGTTGTACCTAATAGAAAATGTTTATTATCAGGAGTAATAGCCAAACAGCGTGATATTTCATATTGTTCAAGAGCAATAGTTTTTCCATTGAGTTTAGGATTATTAGTGTTTTTCCAATTGCTAATGTTTAAACTGGAAATTTTGGGTTTAATTAGCTCTGATTGCTTTGACGGTTCTAATTTTAGAATTCGTTGGGTTAAAGAAAATAACGCTGGTTGGTTGCCACCATATTTAAATCCAAATTGTATTTTATCAGCAGTGGCTGAAACTAAAAAATCTCCTGCAAATATGCCTCGGAAGTCAGCAATTCCTGCTTCACGATATAAAGTTTTTTTACCTTGCGCCGTAAATTTGCCAAAGGCTGGATCACTCGCTCCAAAAACAATTGCGCCAGTTTGCAAAGTTTTAATATCAGTAATGGTATTTGGTGAAGCTGTCCAAGAATAACGCTTATCTTTACCAGCTTGCGACCAATGTAAAATAGGACTTAAACCATCTTTATCGTATTGTCCTCCAGCATATAAAGTACGTCCATCTTGCGACCAAGCCACTCTAGCTAAATTACCATTATTTACACCTTGCGTATCGGGACGGTACAATAATTCTAAGTTTTTAGCTGCTAATACATTAATCTGTGTCGAATCAGCAAAACCCACCGCAATTTTATCTCCCATTGGTGAAAAACGAACTGCATAAGGAAGATTGCCTCCAACTGCTTTACGCTTTTTTACTAAATTAAATTGTTGGTCATAAAGCCGAATATAACCATCTAAACAACTACTTACCAATTTTCCGCTATTATCAAATTCTGCCCAATAGCTATCATTATTATAATCAGTATCTTTGGCTACTAAATTGTAGTCGGAACTACGATAAATACGAATTCCATTTTTACCACCTAAACTTGTTACCAAATAACGACCATCAGGAGAATAAGCTAAATGAAGAATTGCACTAATATTTTTAGGCAATCCTGTAATTTGCTGACGTAATTTACCACTAGCTCGATCAAACAAGTAAATTTTATGATTTCCCGCTCCAGACCATTTGCCTTTAGTCCAACCTCCAGCCGCAATGGTTTTGCCATCAGGGGAAATTGCTACTGCATAAATTTTACCTTCATTGCCCTCGCCAATCGGTGGACGTAAAATGCGCAATAATTTTCCAGTGGCTAAAGACCAAATACGAATAGTTTTATCATCAGAACCGGTAACTAAAAATCGTTCGGCAGCATCAATATCAATTCGATTGATTTTAGCGGTGTGCATTCCAGTTTCTAACCGCAAAATAGGTTTGTCTTGCTGAAAAATCTTATTAGTACTTTTTTGGACGTTGTTTTTAGAGTTTTTAAATGGAACTACATTTTCTTTAACGCAACTGGTATTTAAAAATAATATAAGTAACAAGTTGATAAATATTATAGCTTTTTTCATGGTTTTTCCTTATTAATAGTATCTTGCAAAAGTAAATTATGATGCAAAATTAAGTCCGATATTGTAAATTAATAAAACATTAAAACATAAAACGTTTACGCCGAAAATATTTTGACTATAACTCATTTATAAATAAGATAGGACTTACGCATTGACAAAAAATATATTTTATGAAACAGTTTAAAATCAATGTTTTAGGTACTTACTAACTAAACAATATTAGGCAAAACTGAAAAAGTTATCAATTTATTGAGCTTTTGTTCCAAAAATAAGCCAATAACTTTGTTTTTTATACAGAACATATTTTTTCTTTTTTGTCAATGTTGCGTAAGTCCTATAAAATTATATGATAAATAATTGATTTTAACAATATATTTGATTATAATAATATAACACAAGCTTATTTTATTTAAAAACACCCAAAAATTATTCTATGTCTAATTTAGTTCAAGAAATCGCCAAACGACGCACTTTTGCCATTATATCGCATCCTGATGCTGGAAAAACCACAGTTACTGAAAAATTGCTATTATTCGGCGGGGCAATTAAATTAGCTGGTACGGTCAAAAGTCGGAAATCTAGTCGCCATGCCACTTCTGATTGGATGGAACTCGAGAAGCAACGTGGGATTTCGGTAACTTCTTCAGTGATGCAATTTCCGTATCAACAAGCAATTATCAATTTATTGGATACTCCAGGGCATGAAGATTTTTCAGAAGATACTTATCGAACTTTAACCGCAGTCGATTCCGCTTTGATGGTGATTGATTCTGCCAAAGGGGTTGAAGGTCGCACCATTAAATTAATGGAAGTATGCCGATTGCGCAATACGCCTATTTTGACTTTTATTAATAAATTAGACCGAGATGGACAAGAACCAATTGAATTATTGGATGAAATTGAAGATGTTCTTAAAATTAAATGCGCACCAATAACTTGGCCAATTGGCATGGGCAAATACTTTAAGGGCATTTATCATTTTTTAGACGATAAAATTACTTTATTTGAATCCAATAAAAATAGTTTAACTAATGAAGGTCAATCTTTTGCAATGTCCGAGTTAGTCGCATTAGAAAAAAAATTGGGCAAAAGCGTTATGGATGACTTGCAAGAAGAAATTGAATTAGTGCAAGGAGCCAGTCATTCCTTTGAGGTAAAAGCTTTTTTAGCTGGAGAATTGACCCCAGTTTTCTTTGGATCAGCATTGAACAATTTCGGGATTAGAGCTTTACTGGACAGTTTTGTCGCCTATGCACCTATACCGCAAAGTCGTGCCACTCAAACTCATTTAATTGCACCTGATGAAAGCGATTTTTCTGGCTTCGTATTTAAAATTCAAGCCAATATGGATCCAGCGCATCGAGATCGAATTGCTTTTTTACGAATATGTTCAGGGCAATACCGTAAAAATATGAAAATGCGTCATGTACGAATTAACCGTGATATACAAATTGCTAACGCCCTAACTTTTATGGCGGGCGAACGTGAACATACTGAAGAAGCTTGGCCTGGTGATATTATTGGCTTACACAATCACGGCACGATTCAAATTGGCGATACTTTTACTCAAGGAAATAATTTAAAATTTATTGGTATTCCGCATTTTGCTCCTGAAATATTTCGTCGGGCTAGATTGCGTGATCCATTACGCATGAAGGCATTACTCAAAGGTTTACAGCAACTAAGTGAAGAAGGTGCAACTCAATTATTTCGTCCTTTAAGTAACAATGATTTAATTTTAGGTGCAGTTGGGATTCTTCAATTTGATGTAGTGAGTTGGCGTTTACAAAATGAATATGGTGTGGAGTGTTTATTTGAAGCGGTACAAGTAGCTACTGCACGGTGGATAAATTGTGAAGATAAAAAAATGTTGGATAATTTTAAACGTAAAGCTTTCAACAATCTTGCCATGGATGCAGCCGAACAACTCGTTTATATTGCACCAACTAGAGTTAATTTATCTTTAATGGAGGAACGTTGGCATGATATTCGCTTTTTAGCTACACGAGAGCATTGAAAAGGC
>JAGLFE010000456.1 GCA_023144675.1 Thiomargarita sp.
ATTTACACTTCAGGCGCAACCTGTGGATGTTTACGTTCCATTGGTAACAAAATTTTGTTAAGCGCATTTAAATAAGCCTTAGCAGAAGCAATAACAATATCCGTATCTGCTCCTTGCCCATTAACAATTCGCCCAGCTTTTTCCAAGCGAACTCCAACTTCACCTTGAGCATCAGTTCCATCAGTTACATTATTAACCGAATAAACCAATAATTTCACTTCGCTATTAACCAAGGCTTCAATGGCTTTAAATGTTGCATCAACTGGACCGCTACCCTTTGCCGCCACCGAATTTTCTTCACCATCAATATTTAAGGTAATTTGTGCATAAGGCGTTTCACCAGTTTCAGAACACACTTTAAGAGCAACTAATTTAATCTGTTCGGTTTCAACTGCAAGAGCATCGCTGACCAAGGCTTGTAAATCATCATCATAAATTTCATGTTTTTTATCAGCAATCTCCTTAAAACGACTAAAAGCGGCATTAAGAGCTTCTTCCGAAGTTAATTCAATATTAAGTTCCTTTAAACGTTCCCGAAACGCATTACGTCCCGAATGTTTTCCCAATACCATCCGATTAGCAAACCAACCCACATCTTCGGCGCGCATAATTTCATAAGTTTGGCGATGTTTAAGTACCCCATCTTGATGAATACCCGCTTCGTGGGCAAAGGCATTTGCACCAACAATCGCTTTATTTGGCTGTACTGGAAAACCAGTAATATTAGAAACCAAACGCGAACATTTGACAATTTGCGTGGTATCTAAATCGGTATGACAGGTAAAAACATCATTTCTAGTACGAACCGCCATTACAATTTCTTCTAAAGCGGCATTACCTGCTCGTTCTCCCAAACCGTTAATAGTGCATTCTACCTGCCTTGCACCATTTTGCACCGCCGAAAGCGAGTTGGCAACCGCCAAGCCTAAATCATTATGACAATGTACTGAAAACACCGCTTTATCTGAATTTGGAATCCGTTCCCGTAAATCCGCAATTAACTGTCCAAATCGGTCGGGCAAAGTATATCCAACCGTATCAGGTATATTAATCGTTCTGGCACCAGCATCAATCACCGCTTCAATAATTCGACATAGATAATCCGTTTCCGAACGCCCAGCATCTTCAGGCGAGAACTCAATATTATCAGTATATCGCCCAGCCCGTTTTATTGATTTTACCGCTTGTTCTACCACTTGATCAGGCGATAAATGTAATTTTCTTTCCATGTGAATCTTTGAAGTTGCAATAAAAACGTGAATACGTGCTGAATTGGCTAATTTAAGTGCCTCCGCAGCTCGATCAATGTCTTTATCTAAACAACGAGCTAATCCACAAACTGTACTGTCTTTAATAATACTAGCCACTGCTTTAACTGCTTCAAAATCGCCATTACTTGCAACCGGAAATCCAGCTTCAATTACATTAACGTGCATTTTTTCCAATGCTTTAGCGATACGAATTTTTTCGTCCTTAGTCATTGATGCACCTGGACTTTGTTCACCATCACGTAAAGTGGTGTCAAAAATAATAAGTTTATCGTTTTCCATATAACTACCTTTTTTAAATCATCACGAAATAATTGGTAGTCCTAAAATAGG
>JAGLFE010000457.1 GCA_023144675.1 Thiomargarita sp.
TGTTAAAGATTTCAATATCTTAACCTTTTATTCACATTTAAAGTTTAATTGGTAAATAGTTAATGCGAGGCTCAACTTTTCCTAAGTGATTGAATTTTCAGTTTTAAATTTTTGGTGAATACGGATAATGAATTTACCTAGCTAAGAAATACGTAATGAATTAGAAATTAAAGTTGAGCATCGCGTTAGTTACAATTTTACAATAATTTATAACTGCATAAAATAGTGTCAAACTTATTAATAAGGTCAATAAAATTAATATTTTATAAAAAAATATATGCTATTAATTATCAATTAATAAGCTTTAAATTCAATTAGTTATATACTAATTAAGTAAGCATAAGCAATTACAAAATAACTATAATTTTTCATAAAAAACTAGACAAAGTTATTTATTTTTGTTAAAATGATTATCTCGTTAAAAATAGCGGAGAGGTGTCCGAGCGGTCGAAGGAGCACGATTGGAAATCGTGTGTACGTTTTCAAGCGTACCGAGGGTTCGAATCCCTCTCTCTCCGCCATAAAAATATTTATGGTAGTTTTTATCGGTCCCTTCGCAACGTAAAATTGTGAACCCCGTCAGATCCGGAAGGAAGCAGCGGCAACAATGGATACGAGTGCCGAAGTGTGGCTGGTGAAAATTGCCACCCCCCCTCTTTATCATAAATCACTCCAAATATGGCTTATCAAGTTTTAGCTCGTAAATGGCGACCTCATAAATTTTCAGAAATGGTTGGGCAAGATCATGTTTTACGTGCCTTGACTAATGCGTTGGAAAATAATCGTTTACATCACGCCTATCTATTTACTGGGACTCGAGGAGTTGGTAAAACTACTATTGCTCGCATTTTGGCTAAATCGCTTAATTGTCAACAAGGTGTAACTGCTCATCCTTGTGGTGAATGTGCAATATGTCGTGAAGTTGATGAAGGGCGTTTTGTTGATCTAATTGAAGTGGATGCCGCTTCACGTACTAAAGTTGAAGATACTAGAGATTTATTAAATAATGTACAATATGCTCCTGCAAAAGGACGTTATAAAGTTTATTTAATAGATGAAGTACATATGTTATCAACACATAGCTTTAATGCGCTGCTCAAAACTTTAGAAGAACCACCTTCGCATGTTAAATTTTTATTAGCCACTACCGATCCCCAAAAGTTACCACCCACGATTTTATCACGTTGTTTACAATTTAATTTAAAACGTTTATCAATTGAACAAATTAGCCAACATTTAAATAAACTAGCTGTTGCTGAAAGTATTCAATATGAGAATCAAGCTCTGCGTTTATTAGCTAAAGCGGCTGATGGCAGTTTACGTGATGCTTTAAGTTTATTGGATCAAGCTATTGCTTATGGAGCTGGTCAATTAACTGAACAAGATGTAAGTAGTATGTTGGGTACGCTTGACCAACATTTGATTTTAGATTTAGTGAAAAAATTAGCTGAAAATAACGCTGCCAGTATATTAGGACAAATTGCTGTTTTAGCCGAACAAAATCCTGATTTTACCACTGTTTTAAGTGATGTATTATCTTTATTACAACAAATTGCTATCGCTCAAGCGGTACCAACTGCGGTTAATAAAGAACATCCCGAAACTCCAGCTATTTTAGAATTAGCGAAACAACTTTCTCCAGAAGATGTACAATTATTTTACCAAATTGGTATAGTTGGACGGCGTGATTTACCTTTAGCTCCTGATGCTCGTAGTGGATTTGAAATGATTATGTTGCGGATGTTAGTTTTTATACCAAGGCAATTGCAACAATCTACTCCTAAAAGTTCCATTTCACCAATAAAACCAAATATAAACCCAATTCCTGAAAAACCTCCTGCTACCAATAATGAGCATGTAACACCTGTAATAGATACATCAGATACAGCAAATGAAACTTGGGAAACTATTGTTAATTCACTTAATATAAAGGGTTTAATTAAACAATTGGCATTAAATTGTGAGTTAAAAAAACATGAAGCAAATAATTGGCATTTAAGTTTGTCTCCACATCATAAGTTATTATTAACTGAAGATAGAAAAAAGCAAATTGAAAAATCCTTAGAAAAACAATATGGACAAGCTCAAAATTTGTACATTCGAGTTGCTAATAGTGAGGCAGAAACACCAGCTATTCGGCAACAACATATTAAAGAAACTCGTCAACAATATGTTGTAAAAGCTGTTGATAAAGATTCTTTTATTCTTCATTTAAAAGCAACTTGCGATGCAAAAATTAATAAGGTTACTGTTATTTAAGTTTGCTATTTTTATTAATTTAAAATAACTATCTACCAAGAAATACGTATAAAATTAAGTAAAAAATGTAGTGCTGAGGAACGAAGCGCATC
>JAGLFE010000458.1 GCA_023144675.1 Thiomargarita sp.
TCAATTTATTGAGTTTTTGTTCCATAAATAAATCAATAACTTTGTTTATTATTTCGTAACTATCTACCAATTAAAGCTTTAAATGCTAATTAAGAGTTAAAATTTTACATGATTGATGCGCTTCGTTCCTCAGCAGCATCCTACATTTTTTACTAATTTTTCAACCCTTAATTCGCATATTTAAAGGTAGATAGTTACCATTACTTAATATAAAAAATTAAAATTTATAAATGGATTTCCATCTTTTTATAAGGTTTTTTTAGTGCTTTTACGAGGAGAACTAGAACTATTTTTTTCATTCTCTTTAGTATTTGATAACAAGTTATTGCGAATTTCCATTTCAATTGTTTCAGCGATTTTAGGATTATTTTTCAGATAAAGGCGAACATTTTCTTTGCCCTGTCCAATTTTATCATTTTTATAACTATACCATGCACCCGCTTTATCCAAAATATCATTCTTAACTCCTAAATTAATCAACTCGCTTTCACGAGAAATTCCTTCACCGTAAATCATGTCAAAAATTACCTCTTTGAAAGGAGGAGCTACCTTATTTTTGACAATTTTAACCCGTGTTTCATTGCCAATAATTTCATCACCTTTTTTAATCGCACCAATACGCCGTATATCTAATCTCACACTGGAATAAAATTTAAGGGCATTACCACCAGTTGTTGTTTCTGGTGAACCAAACATAACGCCAATTTTCATACGAATTTGGTTAATAAATATAACTAATGTATTGGTGCGGTTAATATTAGCTGTTAATTTACGTAAAGCTTGCGACATTAAACGCGCTTGCAAACCCATGTGAGAATCACCCATATCACCCTCAATTTCCGCCTTTGGTGTCAAAGCAGCTACGGAGTCAATTACCACCAAATCAAAAGTGCCTGAACGAACTAAAGTGTCAGTAATTTCTAAAGCTTCTTCACCGTTATTAGGTTGAGCTAAATATAATTCTTCAATATCAACCCCAATATTTTTAGCGTAACTACTGTCCAAAGCATGTTCAGCATCGACAAAAGCCGCCAAGCCACCCTTTTTTTGCACTTCTGCTATCACTTGTAAAGCTAATGTTGTTTTACCAGAAGCTTCTGGTCCAAATACCTCAACTACCCGCCCCATAGGTAAACCACCTACACCTAAGGCTATATCTAAACTCAAAGAGCCAGTTGAAACAGTTTCAATATCTAATACTGCTCCCATATCGCCTAAACGCATGAAAGCCCCTTTACCAAACTGTTTTTCAATCTGTTTAAGAGTTGTTGATAAGGCTTGTTTTTGATTGTCTTCCATAATTTTTAACCCATTGTAAGAAAAATAATATTAATTATCTCATAAAATCACTGATAAAATACTGTTTTTCACACTAAATTTTAAAAAAAAATAATAGCTAGTATAGTCGCTATTTTATTAGGATTATGAGCTATATTAGGTAGGCAAAAATAAGGAAAAATATTCGCTTATTATTAATAGATAATTTTCAATAGTATTTGTAAACATAAATCAGAAAATAAACTTATAAACAAGAATAATTATTCAATTTATCTCATCAATCCAAGTCTGCTGAATTGCTTCCAAAATTTTTTCATTGCTATGATTTGAAACATCATCAAACCCATCCAATGCACAAATCCATTTATGCAAATTTGGAAAACTTACATATTGCGGTTCAATATCAGGATATTTTTCACACAATTCAATTGCAATGTCTTGTATATCAGTCCATTTTAAATTCATGGTTTTTCCTCAATGTTTTTCTTTTGCCAAGTTAATGGTATATTTAGGAATTTCTACCACCAAATCCTCGTCAACAATTTTAGCTTGACAACTTAAACGTGATTCAGCTTCTAAACCCCAAGCCATATCCAATAAATCTTCTTCAATTTCATCCGCTTCCTTTAAAGAGTCAAAACCTTCCCGAATAATCACATGGCAAGTAGTACAAGCAGATTGACTATCACAAGCATGTTCTAATTCAATCCCATTTTCTAAAGCCGCATCTAAAATATTCATTCCCTTCTCTGCCTCAATAACAAGCCCATCAGGACAAAGTTCTTCATGAGGTAAGAAAATAATATTAGGCATAATTATTATTATTTATTTCCTGTAAATTCATCAACAGAATGTCCTTGCATCGCATTTTGGATGGCTAAATCCATTCGACGTTGTGCATAAGACTGCGTAAGATATTCCAAGTCTTCAATCGCTTGTTTGATTAATTTTATATCATTATCCTGCTTCATTTTTAATAAATTATTTAAAGCTGTATTAATTTCTAAAAACTCATGATGTTTGAGTAATTTACGTCCATCAGTTTTTAAAGCGGCACGTAAAGCGTTAATAACCCGATCAGCTTCGACTTGTTGTTCCCGTAAAACTCTTTTTTCTACATCATTTTTAGCATATTTTAATGAATCTTTCAACATGGTTTCAATATCGCTATCATGCAAACCATAAGAGGGTTTAACCGTAATTTCACTGTGTACACCCGTGGTTTCCTCTTGAGCCGATACGTTTAATAAACCATCCGCATCTACTTGAAAAGTAACATTAATCCTAGCTGCTCCAGCAACCATGGGTGGAGTTCCTCTCAATTCAAAACGTGCTAATGAACGACAATCTAAAACTAATTCCCGTTCCCCTTGCATCACATGAATTGCAATTGCGGTTTGTCCATCTTTGAAAGTAGTAAATTTTTGGGATTTAGCAACTGGAATAGTGGTATTACGTGGTATAATTTTTTCTACCAAACCGCCCATAGTTTCAATTCCCAAAGATAAAGGCGTAACATCTAATAACAGCATATCTTTATCAGGCTTATTACCAACTAAAATATCTGCTTGAATTGCCGCTCCAATAGCAACAACTCTATCAGGATCAATGTCAACATGAAGCGAATGCTGAAAAAATTCCGCTACTTTTTCTCGCACTCGGGGCATTCTAGTAGTTCCACCAACCATGACTATTTCATCAAGTTCTTCTAGTGATAAACCAGCATCACGCAAAGCTCGACGACAAGGTATAATAGTTTTCTGAATCAAAGGATCAATCAAATTATTTAATTTAGCATGATTTAATTCCCCATTCCAACTAATACCATTATCTAATTTTACTTTAATTGCAACTATTTCTTGTGTGGTTAAAGTTTCTTTAGCTGTTCGTGCAATATCAAGCAATTCCCGAATATGATGATGGTTTGCATCGTTCGCAATATTAGCTTGTTGCATGATCCATTCAGCAATTAATTGATCAATATCATCGCCTCCCAAGGCAGAATTTCCTGCGGTTGCAATAACTTCAAATATGCCATGATGTAAACGCAAAATGGAAATATCAAAAGTACCGCCACCTAAATCATAAATCGCATGAATGCCATTTGCCTCCCGATCTAACCCATAAGCAATTGCCGCCGCTGTTGGTTCATTAAGTAAACGTAATACTTTTAAACTCGCCAAGGTCGCCGCATCTTTAGTTGCCTGACGCTGGGCATCATCAAAGTAGGCTGGAACTGTAATCACAACGCCAGTTAATTTTCCATCTAAAGTATCTTCTGCTTGCCGTTTTAAAGTAGTTAAAATATCGGCAGATACTTGCACTGGACTTTTATTTCCAGCAACCGTATGAATAAATGGCATTCCTTGCCCTTGTTGTTCAATAAATTCATAAGGCAAACGAGTTCCAATGGTTTTAATATCTTCCAAGCCCCGTCCCAATAAGCGTTTCACTGAAGCAATGGTATTTAATGGATCACTATTGGCTAATTTTTTGGCAGCATCACCTACAATGGGCTGACTATTTTCCTTATAATGCACAATAGAAGCTAATAGATGATTACCATCTATATCGGGAAGTGTTTCAGGTATACTACTACGTACTGAAGCCACTAAGGAGTGTGTTGTTCCTAAATCAATGCCAGCTGCGAGACGATGTTGGTGGGGAGCCGCTGCTTGACCCGGTTCAGAAATTTGTAGGAGAGCCATTAAAATCCTTTTTTTAGATAAGTTCTTCTTCTAGCCTTAAAGCTTCTTCATTTAAACGGCTAAAAAACTGGAGTTTTTGAACACCACTATGCGCAGAGTCATAGTCTTGTTGGGTAAAAGTTTGATTTAAAGTATTGATTATTTGCTTTTTATATTGTTCAATGCGATCTAAAAAATGTTGCAATTTTTCTAATGGATTAGCCTGTTGTCTAAATGTAGCTAATTCTTCGTGTAATTCTATTTGCTGCATTAAAAAATTATTGTCCATTATGCTAATATTAGTATCAATATGTCGTAGTTGTAGCAAGTAAAGTCCACGTTTTAATGGGTCTTTTAAAGTTTGAAAAGCTTCATTTATTTGCGTGGTTTTTTGCATGGCTAAACGGCGTTCTTGATCAGAAGCATTGGCATATTTGTCAGGATGCACAGTGCGTTGCAAATCTTGATAACATTTGGTTAAAATATTAATATCAATCTCAAAAGCAATTGTTAAGTTAAATACTTCAAAATAATTTTTAGTTAAAGACATGATTGAGGACTTGGAAAAATATTCTACTGAGTAACGTTATTTAGTGTTAGAAATTTCAGAGATAATATCTTCCATTCCTTTTTCCTTTAATTGCAATATTAAACTATCAAGTTTTGCTTGAATTTGTTTTATTTCTTCAGTTTTTTGTTCTTTTTCTTTTCTTTCTTGTTCAGCATTTCTCTTTTCTGCTTCAGCTTTTTTTATTGCGATTTCCATTTCTTTTTTCGCTTTCGCAATATCATTAATATAAGTATTATTCAGCAAAATTGCATCCAAACGACTTTGATATAACAAGTAATTGTCTTTATTTTCAGAAAAACGATTCAATACACTCATAGCTTGCCTCATTTCATCAGTATAGAGAATTTTGGATGGATCGTCCACATTCACATTTTCTCCTTCTTTGAACAAATAAACCCAACGTTCTTTCTCAGTTTTTATTTTGTGTGGTTGCCATTTTGGTAACTGTAATATATGAATCGCCATCTCTTGGCTAAAAACTAAATTATTTCTTTGATTGTACAACAAAAATGGCAAATGAAAATCATCAACATTGTCAAATAAATTTTCGTTTAAAATCCATATAGAAATAACGGGTCTTAATTTGTTATAATCGTTACCTTCCTTAATTTGTGAATGATAAATGCTACTCCAAGTATATAACATTCTAGCAGATATAGCTGAATGAAGAATCAGTTGAATTTATATTTGATAGTGGCATTTATTTTCATCAGTTGCTTTTACATCCACAACCGTTAGTTTATCACCAATAAATTCTCGGTCATTATAGGGATTATTTAGTACAATTTCTTTAATAAACGAACCTTCTTCTGGTTCTAAAACCGCATTTAGAAAATGAATTAATAGATTCTTATTTTCTTCACTACCTAGAATTGCTTTAAATACACAATCCACCATTGGGTTTATTTTATGTTTCATGAACCTATCCCACTAATAATTTATTAAGCCAAATATGTATAGTAGCTAAAGAAATAAAACCATCAAAAATTTTAGGTATACGTTCCCATCTAACAACAAGACGACCATATTTACGTTGAAACCAAGCAAAT
>JAGLFE010000459.1 GCA_023144675.1 Thiomargarita sp.
TGAATTTTCATAAGCCTTATAACATTTGGTTTTCAATTTCAACTTTTCATATCTGCGTAACTTCAGCTATTAAAAAAATTAGCTAAAAATAGTAAATAAAATTGAAAAAATTAAGTTAATAATATAAACTATTTATTAGAAAATATTTAATTTTAACTTGAATTTGTTTTCCTCATTTACATTTCAGAACTTATCCTTTTACAAACCACAATTATTAGGAGTTGTTATGGCTAAAGAAAAAAAAGACATAATGTTTGTCTGGGAAGGCATTGATAAAAGAACTAAGAAAAAACGTAAAGGAGAGCTAACTGGTAGATCAGAAGCAACAATCAAATCCAATCTACGTAAACAGGGAATTAATCCTACTAAAGTCAAGAAAAAACCTAAGCCTTTATTCGGTGGTGGCGGACCACCAGTTGATACTAAAGATATAACCATGTTTGCTCGTCAGATGTCAACTATGATGAGTTCAGGTGTTCCCTTACTACAATCATTTGACTTAGTTGCTGGTGGGCATGAAAAACCCGCTTTTCAAAAATTAGTAATGGATATTAAAGCGGATGTTGAGGCTGGAGGCACTATGGCTGAGGCTTTGCGTAAACATCCTAAACACTTTGATGATTTATTTTGTAATCTAGTTGATGCAGGCGAACAAGCTGGTATTTTAGAATCATTATTAACTAAATTAGCTTTATACAAAGAAAAAAGTGAAAGTATTAAGAAAAAAATTAAGGGTGCTTTAACTTATCCTATTTCTATTTTAGTTGTGGCTTTAATTGTTAGTGCAATTCTATTAATTTTTGTGGTTCCTGTTTTTGCTGACATGTTTAAAGAATTTGGGGGAGAATTACCTGCTTTAACTCAATTCGCAGTTACCTTATCTGATTTCATGGTAGCTAATTGGTTCTTTGTATTTGGTGGAATTGCTGCTTTTGTTATTGGTTTTACACAAGCTAGAAGTCGTTCTAAAGCCTTTTTTAATTTTACCCAACGAGTAGCTTTAAAATTACCTTTATTTGGAGAATTATTAACTAAATCTTCTATTGCACGTTTTAGTCGTACTTTAGCTACTATGTTTGCAGCTGGTACACCTTTAGTTGAGGCTATGGATTCTGTAGCAGGTGCAACTGGTAATATTGTTTATTATGAAGCAACTATGCAAATAAAAAGTGAAGTTTCTACAGGTATTCCATTGGCAGAAAGTATGCGGGAAACAGGTGTTTTTCCCAATATGTGCGTGCAAATGACCCAAATTGGTGAAGAATCAGGCGATATTGATAAAATGTTAAATAAAGTAGCTGATTACTATGAGGAAGAAGTTGATGCTTTAGTTGAAGCTTTAAGTGCATTAATGGAACCAATGATTATGGCGTTTCTAGGTGTTGTTATTGGTGGCTTGGTGCTAGCTATGTATATGCCTATTTTTGCAATGGGTAGCGTTATTTAATAAACAGTTAATTTATGTCAGGTTACACTTTGCTAATCTGACTTATATTGCAACAAACCATATTCTAATTTTTCCCTTTCTCTAAAAAAAAATTGTTCTTCTTTGAAAAAACCCCTTTTTATTTTACAAATAGCCATTCCTAAGCCAATTTATGGGCATTTCGATTATTTACCACCTGTAAATTTTAACGTTAATCAGTTGCAACCAGGAATGCGCTTACAAGTACCTTTTGGTCGTAAAAATACTTGTATTGGTATGTTGTTAGCTATTGCTGATAAATCTTCAATAGAATTTAATAAATTAAAACCAGCTTACAAAGTTATTGATAAGCAAGCGATTTTATCCAAAACTGATTTACATTTATTACAGTGGGCGAGTCGATATTATCATTATCCAATTGGAGAAGTAATTACCACCGCTTTACCTACTTTTTTAAATAAAGGGCATAGCGATAAAATACCTTTGTTACAAGGTTGGAAATTAACTACTGCTGGTTTAGCTCAATCATTAGAGCAATTGCCTAAAAATGCACATCGTCAACGAGAAATTCTCACTTTATTACAAAAATATCCACAAGGTTTGAGCCAAATCAGCATTATTGACCAGCTTTCTAGCCAAATTATAGCAACTTTGCGTACTTTGGAAAGAAAATCCTGGGTAATGCCGCAATCAATGAATTATATTCCAAGCAATGATTCAAAATTACCTCGTTCTCTGCCCTTGAAATTAAACACTGCTCAGAAACAAGTAGTTAATCAAGTTAGCTCGCAATTAGATACATTTTATCCCTGTTTATTAGATGGCGTAACGGGTAGCGGTAAAACCGAAGTTTATTTACAAATTGTACAAACTTTACTAGAAAAAAATAAACAAGCACTTATTTTAGTGCCAGAAATTAATTTAACTCCCCAAATTATTGATCGTTTTAAGCGACGATTTGCGATGCCGATTGGTGTTTGGCATTCTAAATTGACGGATAAAGAACGTTTACATACTTGGATATTAGCACGTGATGGTGTTATTTCAATTATTATTGGAACTAGGTCGGCTATTTGGATACCTTTAGCTCGTCCTGGTATTTTTATTGTTGATGAAGAACATGACCCTTCTTATAAACAACAAGACCATTTTCGTTACTCGGCGCGGGATATGGCAGTGGTTCGAGCGCAACGAGCTAAAATACCAGTTTTATTAGGTAGTGCAACCCCTTCTTTAGATACTTTATTTAATGCCAATCAACAACGCTATCACCATTTTATATTACCAAAGCGAGCGGGTAGCGCAGTTCAGCCCTCATTTCATATTGTAGATATGCGCCATCATATATATAAAAAAGAAAGTTTATCAGAACCATTAAAAACTGCTATTCGACAATGTTTAATCGACCATGAACAAGCATTGTTATTTATTAATCGGCGAGGCTATGCACCACTGTTAATGTGTTATAATTGTGGTTGGGTTGCTTTTTGTGAACACTGTGATGCTCGATTAATTTATCATGAAAATACGCAAATTTTATCCTGTCATCATTGCGGAAATTCTCGCCCATTAGACACGCAATGCCCTCATTGTCAAAGCCCAAGATTAGAATTAATTGGACAAGGAACTGAAAGAATTGAAGAACGTTTGCAAAAGGAATTTCCAGTGGCACGAATTTTACGCATTGATAGCGATAGTACTCGCAAAAAGTATGCGATGGTTCAAGCATTGGAAAAAATTCATCAAGGAAAAGTTGATATTTTAGTTGGTACTCAAATGTTGGCAAAAGGGCATCATTTTCCGAAAGTAACTTTAGTTGGTATTATTAATATTGATGGTGGGCTTTATGGAGTTGATTTTCGTGAGCCAGAACGAATGGCGCAGTTATTAGTTCAGGTCGCAGGTCGAGCAGGTCGAGTTGAGAAACCTGGAAAAGTTATCGTACAAACTTATCATCCAGATCATCCGTTATTAACTCGTCTTATTCGTTACGGTTATCCTGCTTTTGCAGAAACTGCTATTAAGGAACGGCAAAAAGCATTATTACCACCATACAGTCGTTTAGCCTTGATGCGGGCTGAATCTATTGAGCCAAAATTAGCTATTGCATTTTTAGAAAAGTTTAAAACTCATCTCCAGCAGTATCAATATGAGCAAGTTAAATTGTGGGGACCAGTTGCATCGCCCATGGAAAAACGGGATAAATGGTATCGCGCTCAATTATTATTGCAAAGTAATCAACGAGATAAATTACATCAACTGCTTGCTCAAAGTTTAGCTAATTTATCCACGACTTCAAAAGTACGTTGGTCTTTAGATATTGACCCACAAGATTTATTGTAATCATTTTATATTTGTTTAACTATACTTATTAATTTACTAACATATTATGTCTTTAATCAACTTAGATAATATTAGTATTGCTTTTGGACACGTTGCTTTACTAGATAAAATTACCTTGCGCATAAATAATAATGAACGTATTTGTCTTATTGGACGCAATGGTGAAGGTAAATCGACTTTATTGAAAATAATTACTCAAGAATTAGCTCCTGACCAAGGAAAAGTTGAGTATCAACAAGGCGTTCGGATTGCTCAATTAAGTCAAGAACCGCAATTTGACCCAAATGATAGCGTTTTTCATGCCGTTGCTAAAGGTTTAGGCATTGTTGGTGAATTATTGGAACAATATTATTATTTAGCCCAACAAATTCAAGGCAAACACGATCAAACATTATTAAATCAATTAGAAAATATTCAGCAACGTTTAGAAGCAAAAGAAGGTTGGGATTTGGAACAGAAGGTAAAAACTGTGTTATCCAAATTAGATTTACCAATAGATAATAAATTAGGTACATTATCAGGAGGTTGGAAGCGGCGAGTAGCTTTAGCACAGGTTTTGGTAAAACAGCCTGATTTATTATTGCTAGATGAACCAACTAATCACTTGGATATTGATACCATTATTTGGCTAGAAAATACTTTATTAAGTTTAAATGGCGGTTTATTATTTGTCAGCCATGATCGGCGGTTTGTTGAAAGAGTAGCTACACGAATGATTGAATTGGATCGTGGCAAATTAACCGATTATCCAAGTAATTATGCTACTTATTTACAGAAAAAACAAGAAATGATGGAGGTTGAAGCAACTCAAGCGGCTAAATTTGATAAACAACTGGCTAAAGAGGAAGTTTGGATTCGACAGGGTATTAAGGCACGCCGTACTCGTAATGAAGGGCGGGTTCGCACTTTAAAAAAATTACGTCAGGAACGAGCGCATCGGCGTGATAAAATAGGACAAATGCGACTACATACTCTTCAAAGTGAAGTATCTGGGCGTATTGTTATTGAAGCTGAAAATATTAGTTATGCTTATGAAGATAATTTAGTAATTCAGGATTTTTCGACTTTGATTATGCGCGGAGATCGAATTGGTTTGATTGGTGGCAATGGAGTTGGTAAAACAACTTTATTGAAAATTTTATTAGGTGATTTAATCGCTGATAAAGGTGAAATTAAACATGGAACTAAGTTGCAAATTGCGTATTTTGACCAATTACGTGATCAGCTTAATCCTGAAGAAACAGTGATTGATGCCGTTGCCCAAGGACGAGAAATGTTGACGATTAATGGGCAATCAAAGCATATTATTTCCTATTTAGCCGATTTTTTATTTGCGCCTGAAAGAGTGCGTTCTCCAGTAAAATCATTATCAGGTGGCGAACGTAATCGTTTATTATTAGCCCGTTTATTCACTAATCCCGCCAATGTATTAGTTTTGGATGAGCCAACTAATGATTTGGATATTGAATCTTTGGAATTATTGGAAGAGCTTTTGTGTACTTATACTGGAACTTTGCTGTTAGTCAGCCACGATCGGTATTTTTTAGATAATGTGGTAACTTCTACTTTTATTTTTGAGGGCAATGGAAAAATTAATGAATACGTGGGCGGTTATCAAGATTGGCTTGAACAGCGTAGTCCAATTTTGGAAACTTTAAAGCCAGAAAATCCTGTTGCTAAACAATCAAAACCTAAAACTCGAACCAAATTAAATTTTAATCAGCAACAAGAATTGAAACAATTGCCAGAGAAAATTGATGTTTTAGAAATTAAATTGACTGAATTACAAACTTTAGCCAGTCAAGCGGATTTTTATCAAAGAGAAGCGGAGCAAATTAATCAATCTTTAACGCAAATTAATAGTATTGAGACAGAATTGAAAATTTTATATGAACGTTGGGAGTTATTAGAAACATAGGCTCATTGTTTGCATAAATATTTTTGGTATTTTATTAAAGTTCTTTTTATCTAAAAATGAAAATTATTAATCAAAAAGCGTTTACTTTAATTGAAATTACTTTTTTATTAGTTATATTTGGTTTATTAATGGGTAGTTTATTGGCTCCAATATCGGCGATAGTATATCAATATAATATTAATTACACAGAAAATCAATTAGAGGAAATAAAGGAAGCTTTATTAGGTTTTGCCGTATTGCATAAACGTTTGCCCTGTCCAGATA
>JAGLFE010000046.1 GCA_023144675.1 Thiomargarita sp.
ATATTTACGTTGAAACCAAGCAAATGTTCGTTCCATTTAAACTTTAGTGGGATAGGTTCATATACAATCGTGGGAAACCCTTATCCCTTTAATAGTAGTGATTATTAAAGTATTTGGTGGTTTCATTTATATATGGTATGTGGTAGTGTTTATTGCAATGGGATTTGGATTAGTTAATACTCTGTTAATGGCTATTTTTGAGCGTGTTCGTGAATTTGGCTTATTCCAAGCATTGGGTATGAAACCACATTGGATTGTTGGGCAAGTTTTGTTTGAATCGTTATTTTTGCTGTTTATGGGACTAATATTAGGTAATATTATGGGGTGGTTGACTTTATATTTAACTGCTGGAGGCTTAGATTTTTCTCAATATGCGGCTGGTTATGAGATGGTGGAGATTAGCAGTATTATTTATCCAGTATTAGATATAAAAGATGCCATTATCGCTAATGTATTAGTTATTACACTGGGAATTATTGCGAGTTTATATCCAGCCTGGCAAGCAGTGCAACATATACCAGTGGAAGCTATTAAACGGATATAAGCTAAATATAACGATTTAGGGTAGTCCTAAACAAAGTAGTGGTAAATAATTATGTAGCTTGGGTTAGCAGCAAAACGTAACCCAACATTATTCAATGTTTTAAGTCGAATTACATTGCACTCGACCTATATTTTAACCCAATCACTAAATTATGCAGAACTAAATTTTACTCAATTGTTGTTCCAATACGTTGCCAACTAATACCACCATTTTTCCAATCCCAATTCATCCAGATAAAAAATGCTTTACCAATTAAATTAGCTTCTGGAACGTAACCCCAAACTCGGCTATCTTTACTATTATCCCGATTATCTCCAAAAACAAAATATTTATCAGCGGGAACTACCCATTTATCTATTGGATCGTAGGATAATTTCTCTTCAGTTATCACCAAAATATTATGATCTAAATCTTCTGCAAGATGTTCAATACGTTGCTCACTACCTGTCATATTACTACCGCCTCCGACACCAACATATCGATGTTGTTCCATAGTTTGCGTCATAGGTTCTCCGTTGATATAAATTACTTTGCTATTATAATTATATTCCACAATATCGCCTGGCAAGCCAATTATCCGTTTTATAAAAGGGGTATTAACAGGTGTTGTATCTCCAATTGGGCTAATATGTAAATTATCTCCATTTGGACCAGGATAACGAAATACAACTACATCACCACGTTCTGGTTTATTTATTTCAATCACTTTACTATTTAAAACTGGTAACCGAATACCATAATAAAATTTATTAACTAAAATAAAATCCCCAATCAATAAAGTTGGCATCATAGAACCAGATGGAATACGAAAAGGTTCGACAATAAAGGAACGCAATCCCAATACAATAATAAACACTGGAAATAGCGAACGTGCTAAATCAACAAGAACGGGAGTATTTTCAGTTGCTATTTTTTCTAAATCTACTTTAGATATGGATAATTTTGCTTTTTCTATCGTCTTTTTTCTTTTTGATTCTAAAAAAACTTTATCATATAACCAAATTATTCCGGTAATAAACGATAGCAATACTAAAATTGCTGCTAAATCCCAAGTTCCATTCATAATTTTTAATTTATTTTAATTTAAAAGGTTATTTTTTCTCAACTTCTAATACAGCTAAAAACGCATCTTGCGGAATAATAACAGAACCAACCTTTTTCATCCGCTTTTTGCCTTCTTTTTGTTTTTCCAGTAATTTTCTTTTACGACTAATATCACCACCATAACATTTTGCCGTAACATTTTTACGAAATGCTTTAACAGTTTGGCGAGCAATAATTTGACCACCAATAGCTGATTGTATTGCTACATCAAACATCTGTCTAGGTATTACTTCTTTCATACGTTTAACCAATGCTTTACCATGCAAGATACTTTTATTTTTATGCACAATAATAGACAGCGCATCAACCCGTTCGCCATTAATCAAAATATCTAGTTTAACCAAATTCGCGGCTTGAAAACGTAAAAAAGTATAATCCAAAGAGGCAAATCCACGTGAAACCGATTTAAGTTTATCAAAAAAATCCAACACCATTTCACTGAGCGGTAATTCATAGATCAATGATACTTGTGAAGCGGTGTAATATAATTTTTTCTGCACGCCACGTTTTTCTATACAAAGGTTAATAATATTACCCAAAAATTCTTGTGGCAATAGCATATTAGCTTCCACAATCGGTTCGCGCATTTCAGCTATTTGACCAATCGCTGGTAAATTTGAAGGATTGTCAACCATCGTAATATCACCTGCGGTCGTCAATATTTCGTAAATAACTGTTGGGGCAGTGGTAATTAAATCTAAGTTATATTCACGTTCTAAACGTTCTTGTATAATTTCCTTATGCAGCATTCCTAAAAAGCCACATCTAAAACCAAAACCTAATGCTTGCGAAGTTTCAGGTTCATAATGCAACGAGGCATCATTGAGACGTAATTTAGCTAAAGCTTCTCGCAATGATTCATAGTCACTAGCATCAGTAGGAAACATTCCAGAAAAAACCCGAGGTTGAATCGCTTTAAATCCAGACAAAGGTTGTTCAATTGGGTGATTAGCATCAGTTAAAGTATCGCCAACGGGGGCAGCATCAATATCTTTAATACTTGCTACCATAAATCCAACTTCACCCGCCGCTAAAACTTTACAATCTTGCCGTTTAGGAGTAAAAATACCGACTCTTTCAACCTGAACTCGCCGTCCAGTTGACATAATTAAGATTTTTTGCTTGACTTGTAGCCGACCTTCCATAACCCGCACCAGCGAAACTACACCGAGATAATTATCAAACCAAGAATCAATAATCAATGCTTTTAAAGGTGCATCAATATCACCTTCAGGAGCTGGAATTTGCTTTATTAAAGCTTCAAGCAAATCATCAACTCCTAAACCTGTTTTAGCACTAACATGAATAGCATTTTCGGCTTCGATGCCAATAATTTCTTCTATTTGTTTAATGACACGTTTTGGTTCAGACGCTGGCAAGTCAATTTTATTTAGCACTGGCATTACTTCTAAGCCCTGTTCAATGGCGGTATAGCAATTGGCAACACTTTGCGCTTCCACCCCCTGCGCCGCATCAACTACTAATAATGCGCCTTCACAAGCGGCTAAAGAACGAGATACTTCATAAGAAAAATCAACATGCCCAGGAGTATCAATAAAGTTAAGTTGGTAAGTTTCACCATCTTTGGCTGTATAATTTAAGCTAACACTTTGAGCTTTAATAGTAATGCCTCGTTCTCGTTCTATATCCATCGAATCTAAAACTTGTTGAGACATTTCTCTATCAGTTAAACCACCACAGCTTTGAATAAACCGATCAGCTAACGTAGATTTGCCATGATCAATATGAGCAATGATAGAAAAATTACGAATATGTTTCATATTTATTTAAGCAATTCCATTAACAGCAAATTTTTAATAAATTTATACATCCAAATAGGCTAATAAAGCATTTTGGTCTAAATAATAATGACAAATTTCCTGTTCTCCAGCAGCTAGTAATGGTATCCATTCGTTATAACGTTGTTTCAATTGCTTATCTGTATCAATATTTATAATGTTAAAACTAAATGAATACCGTTGCTGTAATTTGTTTAATGCGTCTTGCATTTCTTCACAAAGATGACATCCAGTTCTGCTATAAAGTGTTAAAACTGGAGACAACATTTTTATTCAGCCACTTTTTTAGGAATTTTAAGAGCTAAAAACCGTGGCGAACCGTTACGATAAACCAATACTGGTACAGTTATCTCACCAAGTTGCTCCAATATTTCCTTAAAATGATTCACGTTGTCAATATTAATGCTATTAAACATCATAATAACATCATCTGCATAAATATTAGCATCTTGAGCTGGACCAAAATTAACTTCATTTACTAACACTCCGCCTTCATTAATACCCAATTGTTTCCTTTTTTCTGCAGTTAAATCTATAATAGATAAACCAAGGCGAACACTGGTAATTGATTTTTCACCATTTTTAGACATAGAAATTTGAATATCATCTTCTGCGGGCAATTCGCCAATATGAATAAAAAATTCAACTTCTTTTCCCTGTCTAATCACAGTAACAGGTACATCTGATTCAACTTTAGTATTGCCAACTATGGGCGGTAAATCTGCTGAACGTTCTACATCGTTATTATTAAATTTAATAATAATATCACCAATTTGAAAATCAGATTTTGCAGCTGGACTATTTGGCAACACTTTTGCAATTAAAGCTCCTTTGGGTTTTTTCATACCGAAAGATTGGGCTAAATCATGAGTTACGTCTTGAATTAAAACGCCAAGCCAACCACGTGATACTTTACCTGTTGCTTTTAATTGTTCAACTACGTTAATCATTACATCAACTGGAATTGCAAAGGATAAACCCATAAACCCACCACTGCGAGTATAAATTTGTGAATTTACGCCAATAACTTCGCCTTTTAAATTAAATAAAGGACCGCCCGAATTACCTGGATTAATTGCTACATCAGTTTGAATAAATGGAACATAGGTATCGCTAGGTAAACTGCGTCCTTTAGCACTAACAATGCCCGCTGTTACCGAATGTTCAAATCCAAAAGGTGAGCCAATTGCTAACACCCATTCTCCTACTTTTAGATTGCTAGAAGTGCCTAATTTCACAGTTGGCAAATTGGTGGCAGCCACTTTTAATAAAGCTACATCGCTTCTTTTATCAGTTCCAATTAATTCAGCAACAAATTCACGCCTATCAGTTAATCGCACAATAATTTCATCGGCTTCATCAATAACATGATTATTCGTTATTACATAACCATCTTCGGAAATAATAAAACCAGAACCTAATGAAGTAGAAGGAAGTCCTTCATTATATGAATTTTTTTCATCAAAAAAGCGTTTGAAAAAATCATGAAATGGACTATCTTCTGGCAATCCTGGTATTTCATGAGAATCAAATTTTTCTTTGTTCTCTTTTTTAGTCGTAGTACTAATATTCACTACCGCTGGACTGTATTTTTCTGCTAATTCAGTAAAATCGGGTAGCGGCATAGCCATTATTGTAGTGATTGGCATGAAGAATGACCATGCAATAACTAAAATACTTATAAAATTGCGTTTCATCTAAAAATTGCTCCTTTTTTATTATATGTGATTATATAATATTGAATAAATGAATTTGTTATAATAACTTATTTTTAAGAAATTCCAATATTTGTTTTACTAAAATTGGTTCTTAATTGCCAAAATTTTTTGAATGGTTTAAATTCAATCTTTAAAGATAATTGGTTGATGATGTGGATGCTTGGCGATAGAAATGCTAATATATTTAACCCAAATTAAACTGGTAAATAAACCTATTAATCCTGCTAATATAGTTAGTAATTCGTAATTAGGCAAATTAAATATTTTAACTGATAATTGATATACTATTATTCCTATAAATAATCCTAATAATGGAAATAAATACATCAATAATGCACTTTTAAGAAATATATTTTCTTTTATGCCTATTGCTACCTGATCGCCTACGTTTATATTTCCATAATGGATGGCTTTAATTTCAGTATTTCTTTGTCCTAAAATTGAAGCTAAACTTGCTGTACCACAATCTTTTTCAGCAGTGCATTGATGACAAGCATTAGTACGTTTTATTCGTACCATGGCAAATTGTTTATCAACAGTAATCACAGTTCCATATTCTTTTAACATATTTTACCTTTTTTTAAATATCTATTTTAACCTTAATTGGCATCAATTTTAAACAAATATGAATTCGCAAGCCATCTCATTTCAAGAACATTACACTGGTCGTTTTATCAATATGTTGCGCTGGCATCAACTAGATGAGTTATGGGAAAAAGTTAAAATTAATCCAGCAGGTTGGTATATCTATTGTATTGGAGAATCTTTACCAATGGAATCAGCATCCGAGACTGAATTAAAAATATTTATCGAAAAAATTGATAAATTATTACATACTGACCACGATTACAATTATTGTGGTATTGTTTATGCGGATGATAAAGAAAAACCAACTATGATTAAAATTTTCGATCCTAATAATTTAGGAGCTGTATGTGGTTCTAGCAATACGGTCGTGCCACCAGGTTGGCTACTTACTCGTATTCAACCAGAATTAATTCTGAA
>JAGLFE010000460.1 GCA_023144675.1 Thiomargarita sp.
TTCAATTAATTAAACCAACATTATTTTCCACATTAACCAATTTTACATTATTTAATTTGGTTAATTTAATAACTTTTTGTTGGCGTAAATAATTAGCAACAATTTCCCAAATTGGTTTTCCTGGGGAAATATGCCTTGTTGCCCAACCCGCAACTTTATATTGTTGGTGCATTTTAATTGCTTTGCCATTATCCAAAGTCATTTGACTGATACGCTTAGACATAACTTGAGTTGGGTCGCAAACATAACTCATACCGCCAACTCGCACCATATCACCACCCTGCTGTTTATAAGGATTGGCATTAAACAAGTTATCACTAACATCTTCTAAAGTTTGTTTAATTTGTTGACCAGTTAAATTTTTTACATAAGATTCAGGATAAGTTATTGCAGTGTGATTTAATACATCTTCCATGGTAATTGTTTGACCTGGCAAAATAGTAGTTCCCCAACGAAATCCTGGAGAAAAAGCAATTTCAGCATCATAATGAGAACGTAAAGCATCACAAATAATTTGATCAAAAGTTCCTTGAAAATTATCACGCCGATATAAAAGTTGTTCCGTTACCGCCAATTTTTCATTTAACTGACTTAAATAAGGTTTTCTAGTTTCAGAAATATAAGTTTGCATTTCTTGGTCAGCTTGCAGTAAATTAGAAAAAACTGGTAATAAGTTATATTGAAAATCTGTTACTTTAGCCATTTTAACTGCAAAATCTAGTACGCCAACGAATTTACCATTAGAACCAGCATTACATACTAATGTTGTACCAGCAGTATTTTTTATTTGCACTGGAATCGGCACGGCATCATGAGTATGTCCACCTAAAATAGCATTGATTCCTGTTACTCGTTGCGCAATTTTTAAGTCAACATCCATACCATTATGCGATAATAACACAATAACGGCTGGCTTTTCTCGTTGTTTAATATAATTAACTATTTTTTGCAACTTTTGCTCATAAATACCATAAGTCCAATCAGGAATAAAACGCGCAGGATTTGCCACTGGCGTATAAGGAAATGCTTGACCAATTACTGCAACCTGAACGCCATTTAACTCTCGCATCGTGTAAGGTTTAAAAGCTAAACCGCTATCTTCATCATAAGCGGGCGCATCATTAAATAAGGCTTCTTCTTTGACAAAGATATTTTGCGCTAAAAACTCGCCCTTGAATTTTTTAATGTTATTTAAAATCTGTTGTGCTTCATAGGTAAATTCCCAATGTCCAGTCATCATATCCACGCCTAATAAATTAGTCGCTCCAACCATATCCTGCCCTTTAGTCCAATATGCAACTCCTGAACCTTGCCAAGTATCACCGCTATCTAATAATAGTGTTTTTTCATAGCCATAATTTTCACGCAATTGTCTAATTAATGTTGCTAAATAGGCAAAACCGCCTACTTTTCCATATTTTTCAGCCGCTTCAATATAGT
This sequence comes from Thiomargarita sp., assembly GCA_023144675.1. Classification (GTDB taxonomy): domain Bacteria; phylum Pseudomonadota; class Gammaproteobacteria; order Beggiatoales; family Beggiatoaceae; genus JAGLFE01. The sequence goes on from JAGLFE010000460.1 coordinate 1,441, forward strand.
TAAGAGATGTAAATGCGTGAGCTTGTGGAGTATTGGTTTGAATATTAAAATGGCGTAAAAATTGTTCAGCTACAATATGTGGCACTTTTCCTTGTAAAGTACCTATACCTAAATTAGTTTGTGGCTCTCGATAATAAATTGGCAATAATTGGGCATGACAATCTGTTATATGCAACAAACGTATTTGACCAAATGAAGGGAAATTAGCTATCTGTTGCGAGGCAAGTATGGATTGAGGTAATAAACTACCAATAGCCATCATCTGCATAAATTCACGACGATTAAGAGACATATTAAAAATTCTTTTTTAGTTTTTAGAAAGAAAATAGTTGTGATTGTTTAATTCGGTAAACTTTTTTTTATTAAATAACTTTTTACTTTTTAATCGGCTGTTTTCACATATTGATTATACAAATAAAATAAATATTCAATACGCACCATTTCATTAGCGAAAACTTGCGGGCGATAGCATAAATCAACGACTTTATCTAAGGCTTGGTGGGCTTTAATCAATTTGGGCGGCATGGTAAGTGGGTCATATAAGTCGGCTAAACTGCTATCGGGAAATTCAGTGCGGACATCTAATACTTTTTGCACCGCTGTTTCTACTTTATTTTGATTTTTCTTAGTGGGATTTTTTGGCCAAGGAAAGTTGTTGTAAACTATTTCATTTGAATACCTAATACGACCCTCAAGCCTACCACACACATATTTAGTCCATGCTATGTGCATTTTTGAATGCAAAACTCCGAAATGATATTTTGTGGCATTTGGGATTACGCTACATGTATTATTGACTATATTTTCTTTATCAAAGAATGCCAAAGGAATATAAAATCTAGTTTCTGATGTAGTAAGTGGAAAAGAAATAAATTTTGAACTAGGTTGCCTATCTTCACCAAATAAACTAGGGAAATCGGCAAGTTTTCTAGTCGTTTCCCGATTACTATTGATTCGATGTGTTTTAGTAGCTTCAACCCTTTTTTTAACTTCCTTTAACTTTCTCAATTCTTGCGGTAAACTAGACTTTAACCATAAACACCATCTCTTTTTATGATTCAAAAATTCCTTAGCACTAATTAAAGGTCTAATAAATTTTTCTGCTTCAGGTTCAATTTTGATTAAATTCTCTTTTTCCTCACTGGTTAAAAGCAAATTCCCGCCATCATTAGGCATACTTCCAAAGCTGATTTTTGGAACATCGCAAATGGGTTTACGCCTCTTTAAAATGATTAAATCTAGCCCCTCAACTAAATAAGGATTGATATTTTTTACACTTTTTTCATGTGCTTCACCTTTTATATCTTGATATTCAAAAAGCCTTTTTTGTTTAGCTTCAAAATTGGCAAAACCAATGATAATAACATAAACTTGAGCATTTCCTTTCGCCTCGTTTGACCATTTAAAAGTACGATGAGCAAAATGAATTTTAATACTTTGACTGAAAAGTTTATTCCAAAGAATCCCAACTTGTTCGCCTTGAGAAATAGAGTTTGTGGAAACAAAAGCGGCTTTAATTCTAGTTTTTTGGATATATTGCGAAGCTTTAAGATACCAACAAGTAACATAATCAAGCACGCCTGCACCTTTTATACCCTTAGAAATCATATCAATATCTTGTTTTTGCTCTTTTGTTTGTAATTGCTTTCCATAAAACGGTGGATTCCCAAGGATGTAGTTCAACTGAGTTTTAGGTACAATTTTTTTCCAATCAATCTGTAACGCATTGCCATTCACAATATTAGCTGACTTTTTTAACGGTAAGCGCGCAAAATATTGTCCAAACTCCTCAGAAACTCTTAAATTCATCTGATGATCCATAAGCCACATCGCTACTTCAGAAATTCTCGCTGGCCATTCATCATATTCAATCCCATAAAATTGGTCAACTTCCACTTGTACCACAGATGAAATATCCAAAACCTGTTGCCCGTTTTTATCCAATTCCCGCAAAATTTCAATTTCCAATAAGCGCAATTCCCGATAACTAATAATCAAAAAATTACCACAACCACAAGCTGGGTCTAAAAACTTTAAATTAGCTAACTTTTTATGAAAAGCTTTCAACCTATTTCGATTTTCCTTAGCTTTTTCAAAATCTGCCTGCAATTCGTCCAAAAACAAGGGCTTAATCAACTTCATAATATTTTTTTCCGAAGTATAATGCGCCCCTAAATTTCGCCTTTCTTCGGGTTTCATTACACTTTGGAACATCGAACCAAAAATAGCTGGAGAAATTTTCCCCCAATCCAAGGCACTACATTCTAATAACATTTCCCGCATTTGAGCGTTAAAAGAAGGAATTAATAGCGGTTCTTCAAATAATTTCCCATTAATATATGGAAACCGATTAAGCGATTCATCTAAATTTTTTAAACGTGTTGCTTTTGGCGTATTTAAAACTTGGAAAAAACTTACCAACAAAGCCCCTAAATCACTACCATCCTCCGCTGTTTTAACTTCAATAAATTCCTTAAAACTACCCTGCTCAAAAATCCCAGTATCATCAGCAAATAAACAAAATAAAATTCGTACTAAAAATACTTCTAACAAATGCCCAATATAACCGCTTTCCTCCAGCCAATCATGTAATTTTCCCAATAATTCCGCCGCTTGAATATTAACGGGATCAGCTTCCTTAAACACTCGCTTTTGATAGCCAGCAATAAAGCCAAACAAATGAATATGCTGATGTAGTTCCTCAAGTGCAAATTCATAGTCTGTTCCCTCATCTAAATCATACAATCTAATGCGTGCAAAGTCAGAAACTAACACATATTTAGGCAATTCACGTTCTTTTAAACCATTAAAATAATCCAAAGCCTGCGAATATGCCTTATCTAAATTTTTGCCCTTCGATTTATGTTCAACTAACAGTTGCCCTTTCCAAAATAAATCAATAAAACCGTATTGCTGATTTAATTTCTTTATCGGCTGTTCAAAACTGGCAATACGTCTTCTAGTTATTCCAAAAATATGGAAGAAATTATCCCAAAACGATTTTGCTTCCGCTTGCTCACGCGTTTCCTCCGCCCATTCTTTGGAAAAGGCTAAAGCCCGATCCTTAATTTCATTCCAACTAAGTGCCATTTTTAAGTTTATTATTTATGTTAGCAAAAGTGTGGGGTATGTAGATAAAAACTCAATAATCAAGGTATAATTATCTAAACAAGAATGAGCGACCCACACATAGGTCGCTACTTTAATCTGAGGACTAATCAGTATTAAAAATAGGCATAAGTTTAGTGTTTCTTTAACCTAGTAAATCAAGAATAATATCACGTTCTTGTTCTAATTCTTTTTGACTTACTAACATACGACTGCGACTAAATTTGTCAATATCTAATCCTTGAACAATGGAAAATTCACCATTTTTAATAGTAACTGGGAATGAATAAACTAATCCTGGCGGAATATCATAACTACCATCACTGGCAATTGCCACACTGACCAGCTTTTCAGTTCCCATTGCCCAATCACGCATATGCGCAACAACCGCTGAAGCTGCCGAAGCTGCACTTGATTTACCTCTTGCCTTAATAATAGTTGCACCACGTTGTTGCACGGCAGGAATAAATTCGTTTTCTACCCAATTTTGTTCTACTAAAGAACTAGCGGCTTTTCCATTTACTAAAGCATGAGCAATACTTGGATATTGATTTGCTGAATGATTGCCCCACACAACTATGTTTTCAACTGCTGAAACATTAACCCCAACTTTGGCAGCAAGTAAATTAACTGCTCGAGCGTGATCAAGACGCATCATGGCAGAAAATTGTTTTGGATCTAATTTAGGGGCGCATTTCATAGCGATGAAGGCGTTGGTATTCGCTGGATTACCTACAACTAAAACTTTAACCTTACGATTAGCCTGTTCATTAAGTGCTTTACCATGTATTTTAAACACTTCACTATTTATTTTGAGCAAATCAGCTCTTTCCATACCAGGACCACGAGGAGCTGCTCCGACCAATAAAGCATAATCTATTTCAGCAAAAGCTACATTTGGATCATCAGTTATTGCAACATCTTGCAGTAATGGATAGGCGCAATCCTGCAATTCCATCATTACACCTTTTAAAGTAGTTAATGCCTGTGGTACTTCCAACAGGTTTAAAATAATAGGTTGGTCCTGCCCTAGCATTTCGCCTGAAGCAACGCGAAAAATTAAGGAATAGGCTATTTGACCTGCTCCCCCAGTAATGGCAACACGTACAGGTGGTTTCATCATTTAAACTTCCTTTATGTTAAAGTTGTAATTAAAATAATACTTGACATTTTAAAAAAAAAGAATAGTATAGTAAATACATTTACAAAATGTTTTGCGTTTTGTAGGTAGGGAAATATGAAAATATTTCTCTTTTTTTATTCTAAAATATGTATTTCATATAAATCCTTCCTATTTGTATATCCTAGTAAAGCATTTTCCTTCAATAGTTTTTCTTAGTTTATGTATTTCGTCTTTATATATTGATAATTTTTGTGAGAAGTTATCATTGTCTTTTTTGTATCTGTAAAGTTCGCTAGGCATAGGATCAGCAACTTGCAATAAGTTGTTATTATCTGATTTTTTTACAAATTCAATACTTTTTATAAACTTAGTTAATCCTTGTTGTGATATAAAATCAGTAC
>JAGLFE010000461.1 GCA_023144675.1 Thiomargarita sp.
AAATTGCACAAAAATAATTTAAATTTTGGTAGTCCTGCACAAAGTAGTGGTAAATTTGTTAAGAATTTGATACTTAACGTATTTTTCAGAAAAAACACTACATTATTCAGGACTACCTAAATTTTTAATGCAATAAATTCAACATCTTACATTTTTAACCCTTTATTCGCATTAATCATGATTATTTGATTGTATTACCTAATTACTAACCTCAGCCTTGTCCAAAAAGTACGGCTAATAATAATACAAACATTAAAAGTCCGAAAAGAATATTACCGCCACTCAGTCCTGTTGCCACAGCACCACCTTCTGCTGCTAAAACAACCTTTCCAACGTCATCTTGTGCACATGATGTCAAAAATATAATTATGGCAACATAAGGAGCTAAAATATAACTAAATTTTATCATACTATTTCTCACAACGTTAATATTAACATATAAAATGTGGTTTGTCTCTTATTTTCGGTTAATCACTAAACATACTCTATTTAAATGAAAGTTAAAAATGAAGAAAACTATTGATATTAAATATCAAATGAATAATTTCAACAAAAAATAATTCTAAACAACTATGAACTTATTTGCTATTAATAGCAAAAACTGATTAAACAGTCCACCAAGTGAAACTAGGTATTTCATCCATGAGAGTGTATGATATGCAAGTCCTTGAAAACATTAGATTTATTCGCCAACTCAAAGGTTGGTCTCAAGAAGATATGGCTGAAAAATTAGATATGTCGCTCAATGGTTATGGTAGCATTGAACGTGGTGATACTGATGTGCAACTTTCTAGGCTTGAAAAGATTGCAAATACCTTTGAAATCAGTTTATTACAGCTATTTAATTTAAATGAAAAAAGTATTTTTAATCAAACGAATAATACAAGTGAAAGTAATGTACAAAGTCAATATTATTGGAATGATTCCCCTAAAGATAAACAACAATTAGAACATGAATTAGAAAAAATGCTGTTACTTAATACGCAACAAGAAATTGGACATTTAACAAATGAAATTATTTATTTGAAGGAAATTATTGAATTGATGAAGAATAAAAATGGAAGTTTGGATTCGTAAACTGTGAAAATTGCTAAATATTAAGTATAACAAAATTTATAGTACTTTATATAGCATAAAAAAACCTAACTCAAAAAAATAATTAGGGTTTTAAGATATTATATCTACGATTAGTTCACTCGGGCTAAATATTCAGCAATGAATGAAGATATTAATGTATCAATACTAACACCTTCTTGTTTTGCTCTCGAAATGAGCTTAATATGTAGAGTCTTTGGGATATGAGTAATGAATTTACCATAAATTGAGTTTCTTGTACCTGGAAGAGGCACTTTTCTACCAGCTTCTTTACAAGCTTGTAGCCAGCATTTCAAAGCATCTTTTCCATTTTTTATAGTTTCTTCTGGTGTTTCTCCGTCAGACATACAGCCTGGTAAATCAGGAAAAGTGATTAACCAACCATTCCCCTCTTCTTTGGATAATGGTCTCATTTCAAAGGGATATTCAATATTATTCATAATATATTCCAATATCATTAATTAGAGCAAGAAACTGATTAATATAAATTGGCTTAATAGGACGTTTAGCTGGTATAGTAACCACAATATCTGAGTTTTCATGCATAAAAACAACATGGCTACCTCCAGACTTTCGTACTTGAATATCAAGTTTTTTAGCGATGGTTTCCAAAGAATCAATTCTCCAATCCTTTGGATTATTACGCATTTTATGTATTTCCTTATTTACCTTGCTCATTTTTTTAATGATACTTTAAAATATAATATCAAAATAGCAAAACTTATTTTTTGTGGAAATGATAAAAAACTGTAAACTGAAGAAATAAAAAAAGGAACTAAATAAGTTGTTACAACTTTAAAACTTATTCAATTGTTGTGAAGAAATGGCTCGTTTTTCATTGCTATATAAAATAAGTGGACGACTTTTGCCAGCAACAACTGCTTCATCTATAACCACTTTATCAACGTTATCCATTGAAGGTAATTCATACATAATATCTAATAACACCTGTTCTAAAATTGAACGCAAACCTCTTGCACCAGTATTTCTTTTAACTGCTTTATGCGCAATAGCTTTTAGTGCATCAGTAGAAAATTCTAACTTAGTACCTTCCATTTCAAATAAATAAATATATTGTTTAGTTAAGGCATTTTTAGGTTTTGTCAATATTTGCAACAATTGTTCTTCAGTAAGTTCTTCTAAAATAGTTGTAACAGGTAAACGCCCAACTAATTCTGGAATTAAACCAAATTTGATTAAATCATCAGGTTCAAGCGCACTAATTAATTGATTAAAACTACGTTTATCTTTCTTATCAGCAACCTCAGCAGCAAAGCCAATACCACTTTTAGTAGAACGAGATTGAATAATTTTATCCAATCCAGCAAAAGCACCACCACATATAAATAATATATTAGTTGTATCGACTGAAATCGTTTCTTTTTTAGGATGTTTACGGCTATTACCTTGTGGCGGAACAGAAGCTACTGTCCCCTCTATAAGTTTTAACAAGGCTTGTTGAACACCTTCACCAGAAACATCTCTAGTAATCGAAGGATTTTCAGATTTACGAGACAATTTATCAATTTCATCTATATAAATAATGGCAGTTTCAGCTTTCTTTACTTCATTTTCACATTTTTGCAATAACTTTTGGATAATATGCTCAACATCTTCACCTACATAACCAGCTTCCGTCAAAGTAGTCGCATCTGCTATAACAAATGGAACATCTAAAATCCTTGCTAGCGTTTGGGCTAATAAAGTTTTACCACTTCCTGTGGGTCCTATCAACAAGACATTACTTTTATCAATTTCTATATCATTTTTTATATTTGAGGCTAAACGTTTATAGTGATTATAAACAGCAACTGAAAGCACTTTTTTAGCATATTCTTGCCCAATCACGTATTCATCTAATCGCTGATTAATTTCAACAGGAATAGGCAACTTTGATTGAATATAAGTTTGCGTATCTTGTTCCTGTACATCATCTTGGATAATTTTATTGCATAATGATACACACTCATCACAAACAAAAGCTGAAGTCCCTGCAATTAATTTGCGTACCTCATCTTGACTTTTGCCACAAAAAGAACAATAATGCAACCGCCCATTATCAGATGATTCCGTTTTTTTATCTGCCATAATATAAAAATTTAAATGAGATAATCCAATCTTGTCATTTAATCCAATATTTTAATTTATATAAAGTAATTTCTATAATTGCTAAATAATTGGAAGTTAAAATTATTACTGTTTATTTGCCGCTGTTAATGCATCACGAGAAGATAAAATAGAATCTACAATTTTATATTTAACGGCTTCTTCAGCTCCCATAAAATTATCTCGATCAGTATCTTTTTGAATAACTTCTAATGGTTGTCCAGTATGTTTAGACAAAATTGCATTTAAACGTTCACGTACTTTTAAAATTTCACGCGCATGAATATCAATATCAGTTGCTTGACCTTGAAATCCACCTAAAGGTTGATGAATCATAATCCGTGAATGCGGTAAACAATAACGTTTATTTTCTGCCCCGCCTGTTAATAATAATGCACCCATACTAGCAGCTTGCCCAATTACAATCGTACTAATATCTGGCTTAATAAATTGCATGGTATCATAAATAGCTAACCCAGCACTAACAGAACCGCCCGGCGAATTAATATATAAATGTATATCTTTTTCAGGATTTTCGGACTCTAAAAATAGTAATTGAGCAACAATCAAATTAGCACTATAATCCTCAACTTGTCCGACTAAAAAAATAATACGTTCTTTAAGTAAACGAGAATAAATATCATAAGAACGTTCACCACGTGCAGACTGTTCAACAACAATCGGTACTAAACCACCAGCCATTAAAATATCCGAATTAATATTTTTATTCATTATATTCAAATTAAACTTTAGCTACTGGAGATTGCTCAGTTAATTCATAAAAACCAACTTGTTTTTCAGTAACTTGCGCTTTATCAAGCAACCAATGAACGACTTGATTTTCCAATACAATAGACTCAATACTAGCTAAACGTTGTTTATCTTCATTATACGATTTTATAATTGCCTGTGGGTCATTATATGCGTAAGCAATTCTTGTAATCATTTGCTGTACTTGTTCAGGATCAACATCAATTTTATGTTCTTTTACAATTTTATTAATTAAAAAGCCAAATTGAACTCGTTCTTTTGCCTCATTTTCCAATAAATCGGCTGTCAAATTTGGATTTTGATGATCACGTTGACGTATTTTTAGAAGTTGTTCAGACTCATTTTTTATAAGCGATTGAGGAACTTCCATTGGATTTGCTTTTAATAATGCTTGTAAAATTTGTTGTTTAACTTTAACTTCAGAAACATATTTCAACTCTCTTTCCATATTTTGACAAGTTTCAGTACGTAGAGTTTCAATATTTCCATCCTCGACACCAAATGATTTAATAAATTCTTCATTTAATTCTGGCAATTTAGGATTAGATACTTCTGAAATATTCACCACAAAATGAACTGTTTTTCCAGCCATTTCTTGACGATGATAATCTGTAGAAAAGTTTAAATCAAATTCACGTTGATCATTAACCTTAATCTCAGTTAAATTTTCTTCAAACCCAGGAATAAAGTCATTATTTCCTAATACAAACGGATATTCTGTAACTTTATTGTCTTTAAATGGTGAACCGTCAATTGTTCCTACAAAATTAATAGTAACACGATCACCTTTATTAGCAATTTGATCGGTTGTTATCCAAGTTTGACGTTGATAACGTAGACGTTCTAACATAATATCAATATCGTCTGCAGTAATTTCTACTGTAGGTTTTTCGATAGATAAATTATCTAAAGTTAATTCTAGAACATCTGGATATACTTCAAAGGTAACTATGTAAGATAAATCTTCTTTATCAAAATTTTTAAGTTCACCTTGCATATCAAAAACTGGATCGCCAACTGGAATTAAATTCTCTTGTGAAACAGCATCTGAAAAACTGCTTTGTAAAATTTCCCTAAGAATTTCTTGACGTATTTGTTGACCATATTTTTGTTCAATAACACGTACAGGCACTTTACCAGGTCTAAAACCATTGAGTTTTGTCTTTTGTGCCATTGACTTAAAACGACTTTGAATTTTAGGTTTGATATGTTCTTTTGATACCTTAACTGTCATACGACGTTCAAGCGTACCTATTGTTTCAACAGACACTTGCATGTCTTAAAACCTCTTTAAAATTTTTTGATGGTAATAGTATTTGGAAAATGCGGATGATATTGAGGCTTGTAAAAAAATCTTGGTTTGACTGATTAAAAATGTCTAAATCAATTAACAGAACTTTTAATGAAGTTTTTAAAATAAAAATTAGTCTCAAAAATAATATTATGGTGCGAAAGGAGAGACTCGAACTCTCACAGGTTGCCCTACTGGCACCTAAAACCAGCGCGTCTACCAATTCCGCCACTCTCGCTTTAATAAAATATTATTATACCTTAAACGATTAAAACTAATTTGTCAACTTAATTAATAGATATAAGATAAACTTTTAAAATTGATTCGATTAGCATTAAACAAAATAGAAAAATCTAAATAATAACTATAAAAATTGGGCCGTATAGGGATTGAACCTATGACATACTGATTAAGAGTCAGTCGCTCTACCAACTGAGCTAACGGCCCTTATAGTTACTTAATACGATGATATTTTTTCTCTAATTCTTCTACAGTTTCTACAAAATTAGGATCCTTTGGAATACAATCTACTGGACAAACTTCAACACATTGTGGTGCATCATAATGCCCTACACATTCTGTACATAATTTAGAATCAATTAAATAGATTTCATCACCTTGACTAATTGCACCATTTGGACATTCAGGTTCGCATACATCGCAGTTAATACAATCGTCTGTAATATAAAGAGCCATAATTATTAATCTAGTTTAATTTATTAAAAATATTGATTAATCAAGCTAGTCTAACAGAAATTTAATTTATTTGTTGATAAATTGCAGTACTTACTTCTGGATGTACAAATTTATCAATCGTTCCACCTAATAGAGCAATTTCTTTTATAAGACTTGAAGAAATATAACTATTATTGCTGGTTGGAGTTAAAAATATAGTTTCAATTTCTGATTCTAAAGCACGATTCATATAAGCCATTTGTAATTCATAATCAAAATCTGATACACTGCGTAATCCACGTATAATAACTGTTGAATGACATTGTTTAGCAAATTCAACTAATAAACTTTCAAAACTACGAACAATTATATTATTTAATTTAGATAATACTATTGTTGTTAATTCAATTCGTTTTTCTATAGAAAACATAGTGTTTTTAGGCGGATTAGCTGCAACTGCTACAATAATCTGTTCAAATATAGTAGCTGCTCGTTCAATAATATTACTATGTCCATTTGTAATAGGATCAAATGTTCCAGCATATATAGCAGTTACTCTCATAATAATCAACTAGAAATTATAAAAAAATAACTTATTAAAATAATAATTTAAAATTCTAATAAGCAATCGCAATATATAATGGTCTCTCTTAAAACAAAAATCAAGACTCAAATAATAACTTAAAATAACTATGGATTAAAATAATTACATTATCATTTTTATTTTTTTATAATAACATATTTATAATTTACTTGTTTATATTTTATTTAAAATAATTCTCATCAACAAATTTATAATTCAAGCAAATTTGAAATTAATTTGTTATTTTAGATTGATATGTGAGTATAATATATAAGTCTATATAAACATTATTATAATATTTTTCAATACTTTTGGCTAAATTAAATTTTATTATGCTTTTTTACTAGTTGTTTAGCCAAAGTAACTAATTTTTAATTTAATTATTAATAAAAGGAGACTTTGGCATTATGCCTAAAAATGCTTTTTATGCTCAATCAGGTGGCGTAACAGCGGTTATTAATGCAACTGCTTGTGGTCTTATTGAAACAGCACGCCAACATACTGATCAGATTGGAAAAGTTTATGCTGGACGTAATGGAATTATTGGGGCTTTAACTGAGGATTTAATTGATACTACTCAAGAATCAGCCGAAGCAATTGCCGCATTACGTTATACTCCAGCAGGTGCGTTTGGTTCTTGCCGATTTAAATTGAAAGATTTGGAAACCAGTAGAGTTGAATACGAACGGCTTATTGAAGTTTTTAAAGCCCATAATATTGGTTATTTTTTCTATAACGGTGGTGGTGATTCACAAGATACCTCGCATAAAATTTCCCAAATTGGTGAAAAAATGGGTTATCCAATTACTTGTGTAGGTGTGCCTAAAACTGTTGATAATGATTTACCTATTACTGATAATTGTCCAGGTTTCGGTTCAGTAGCAAAATATGTAGCAGTTTCTATTCGTGAAGCAAGTTTTGATGTGGCTTCAATGGCAAAGACTTCAACTAAAATTTTTGTAATGGAAGTTATGGGTCGTCATGCTGGTTGGATTGCAGCCGCTGGTGGATTAGCCGCTGAGAAAGAAGGTGATGCACCTCATATTATTTTATTTCCAGAAATTACTTTTGATGAAGACAAATTTTTAGCTAAAGTGGATCATGCTGTTAAGAATTATGGTTATTGTTCTATAGTAGTTTCAGAAGGGGTTAGAAATAGTGAAGGTAAATTTCTCGCTGAAACAGGTGTACCTGATGCTTTTGGACATGCTCAATTAGGTGGCGTAGCTCCAGTTGTTGCAGGATTAGTTAGGGGTAAATTAGGTTATAAATATCATTGGGCGGTTGCTGATTATTTACAACGTTCAGCTCGACATATTGCTTCTAAAACAGATGTTGAACAAGCTTATGCTTTAGGAAAAGCTGCGGTTAAATTAGCTTTGCAAGGTAAAAATGCAGTGATGCCAACGATTATTCGCACTTCTAATAATCCTTATCAATGGGAAATTGGTTCAGCAGACTTGGCAGATGTTGCTAATGTGGAAAAAATGATGCCGATGGAATATATCAGCGAAGATGGTTTTGGTATTACCGCTGCTTGCCGTGAATATTTGCAACCATTAATTTTAGGTGAAGATTATCCTGTATATAAAAATGGTTTACCTCAATATGTGGAATTGAAAAATATTGGCGTACCTAAAAAATTATCTACAACTTATGATTTAAAGTAGTAATTTAATTGGTAAGAAATAGCTAATTAACGACTACTGGATAAAGTTAGTAGTCGTTCATTTATAAATAGCAAAATGTAACCAATTTTAGAAATTCATTAAAATCTAAATATTAATCAATAACTTATTATTATTTAAGCAACAATATCCTTTGATTATAAACTTTCAATTTTTGAACTATCAAACGCAAATAATTAACCCACTGACATCCCTTTTTTCCTGCTGATAGGTCTGCCTCTAAGATTAAGTCAGAACTTGTTTAGGTTTACTTTAAAACTTCTTTTTCAGCATTAAAGTAAAAATTTTTAGTTATGTCATTCTTCTTAAACTTCTTTAAATAATCAGCTTTGACAAAATCAAATTTTAGAGCTTTCAAAGGTACAACAAATATCTCATTTGGATTATCAGGATTTCCACCAACCCCAATAATTATAAACACAGGTACTTTTCTATCAGTAGCATAATTGTTATATCGTTCCACTTGTATTTTCTTAGCCCAATTAATACCACCTTTGTAATAATTTTGTCGCCATTTACACTCCACTGCAAACATATATTGGACGTTTTTTAAACGAAATTCAAACTCTAAATCAGGATTTTTATTAGACTCGGCATATCTACCGTTTGTTCCTTTATCACTACGCCATTCTTTAAGTATAAAATACCGTTTATCAAATTTGTTTACAATTAACTGCTCAAATTTATCACCTTTTTCTTTGGGTGTATTTTCTACACTTTCTTTTTTATGTAACGAAAAACCTAACCATTTAAAAATGGTATTCAATAAATTCATTATTTTTCCTTCAAATATTATCCTACCAACCTAACGACATTCTTCATCCACCGAAGATCAGCCTCTAAAATTAAGTTATAATCACTGAAGTTACGCAAAAGCAAAAAAAGATTATAATAATGGAAAGATATTACCACAATCTACCAAAAACGGTGGAAAGTTAAAGTTTTTCATAAATCTCTTAAATCTAATGCTGCTTTAGCTAAATCTTCTGCTCGAAGAATAGTTTCACAATCAAACCATATTTTCTCTTCCATTATAGCTGTTTTCAAGATGGAACGTTTGAAAATATCTAGTAATCTTAACCATTTTTTGCATTGCGCTCAAAACTATATCTCAAAGCTATAAAAACTGCTTTTGATGAACTGCAAATTTTGAAAGCTACCTGAATTTTAATTTGTTTTCTTTTATTTTTTTTTAATTTTGCTATTTATCTTTCTTTGCGTAACTTCAGATTATAATTAATTATTTGGTAATCCTGAATAATATAGTGATTTTTCTGAAAAATACGTTAAATGCTAATTAAGAATTAAAAATTTTCTAATTTGATTAAAAATGGAAAATAATTTTTTCTTTATTTATTCAATAATTACTCTATATCCATTCTTATAAATAGGTAATTTTGCTTTAATATTGGCTAAAGTCCTAATTTATTTTGTCATAAAAATTTCCAATTATATATTTGATATAAAATTAATAATTGATAATTTTAGTATCGGTATTATATATACTTTCATTATTAGTTTATTAATTTTTTACAACAATACATAAGTTACTTATATATATTTAAGTAATTATCTTAATTTTTATAGAATAAAAACCAATTATCATTATAAATGAGCCTAGAAAATAGAACAATCGCATTAGCTGGTATGTTTCAAACGGCTGAATTAGTCAGACAAATTGCCCGTTATGGCTTATTTGATCAAGGTACATTTGAAACTAGCATAGAAAGTCTATTAAAAACTGACGCAGCCTCAGTAGAAGATGTATATGGTGGTTTAAAAAATGTAAAAACTGGATTACAGGTTTTATGCGGTCAAATGGGAGGCGATGGCGTAAAAAGAGATATGGAAGTAATGCATTATGTGCTTGGACTTATTCTCTTAGAACGTAAATTGATGAAGAAAAAAGATATGTTGAAAAATATTCAAGTAGGAATTGTTTCTGCACAAGAACAGGTAAAAACTTATACAACTACCCATTCCAGCGTTATAGTTTATTTAGCTAATTTATATACTCAAACTTTGAGTACTTTAGATTTTCGTATAAAAATAAATGGCGAACGACGTTTTTTAGATAATCAAAATAATGCTGATAAAATTCGGGCGTTATTATTAGCTGGAATTCGTTCTGCTGTGTTATGGCGACAAAAAGGTGGAAAACGCTTACATTTTATTTTTTCCAGAGGTAAAATTTTGAGAACAACTCAACAAATTTTAAAAAGTGTTCCTGTAGATAATAAAACTTAATTATTAAAGACTCAAGATTTAATAATCTTCTAAAGTTTCATCAAACTAGTAAAGTCTTCAATATCTAATAAATTTAAGTTTTGGGTTTTACAAAATCCTCATTATTTAATAAAAAAACAGCTTGAAATTCAAAAATATTTAGTAACTTCAGTTATTGCTTAATATTTTGAATTACTTCCTTAACTAACTAAACAATAATTTTGAAAAAAATGCAATGAAAAAATACTACATGATTCCTCTTATAGCAATAATTGGTTTGATTTTTATAACTGAAACTATTTTTGCTGAATCAAAAAATTGTAAATTAACTAATTTACCGAAAATTGCCGCTACCCATTATACTGGAAAAAGCTTTGCCCCTGATTTTTGGGGAAGAATGGACTTAACCGAAGTACAAAATGATTTAAAAATTATCAAAGCAGCAGGATTTAATAGCGTTATTTTAGTTATACCTTGGATTGGATTCCAACCTAATACTAAACCAATTCAATATAATGAACAATATATAACTTATTTACATACTTTAATGCTGGAAACCAAAAAATTATCATT
>JAGLFE010000462.1 GCA_023144675.1 Thiomargarita sp.
GTAAAATTTTCGACTGAGTTTAGTCCAAGTAATGGTTTACTAGGAGCAACACTCGCTGAGTTGTCATATTATAACGATGTGAATTTTGTAAAAAATATATTAACATCGGCTCAACTAAAAGATGATGAAAAAGATGCTAGATTTGAAGAAGTTAAGTTTTATAGTTCTGGTCAATCTACGGATTATCAACTCTACATCGCAAAACGGAAGCAATCTGGTGTACCAATTATTTTTATGATGATTAGAGGTACTCAAGAACCAAAAGATATAATAACAGATGTTACAAGCCAATTTTTCTCACTAAAAGGAAAGCATTTGGATTTGACTCGTCTTGGTTTAGCTCCAAAACAAAATGTATTTGCAGCAGGTTTTTATGAATATGCAGAATATGCTTATAAAACTCTTCTGGTATATCCACAAATCTTAAACGGAAATCCGGAAATAAACTTTTTAACAACAGGAAAAAATTCCACTAACAATACATTTACTGCTCTTCATAAAGGAGAAGCAAAATTATTCATTGCAGGACACTCATTAGGAGCAGCAGCAGCAACTATTTTAACAACTCTATTAGCAACATCAGTAGATACTGACAATATGATGACCTATGTTGTTGGTTCACCTAAATCTATAGCACCTTCTTTAGGAAAGAACATGAATAGTAGTGATTTCAATATTTTTAATATTCAACATCCAAGCGATATTGTAACTTGGGTTCCGTTTAGCGAAAATGAAATACCCTTTTGGTTGTTAAATTTTATACCATATCTACCTGTTTTTGTCGAACAAGGTAGTTTTACCCATATTAATAACATCGAAAAACTTGATGATTTTAATATAAGCAATCTTGAAGATAACCATTTTATTAAAAGCTTTTTTGAATCATTTAAAACTCATTCAAGTAATTTTTATATTAATTCTTTACATCATCTTTCGACAGATAATGTTGGTGCTAAATGGGAAAAACAAAAAGGTGATGATTTTGAGAAAATAGCCACTAAAAATTATATATTTGAACGTGGTACATGTAGAAGAAATTCTTACATAGAAAAGTTTGATATATATGGTTCTTGTCATATAGATGCTGAAATATTGAAATTGGAAGGTCAATTGGATGGTAATAATGCAGAAACATATTATATTGATAATATTTCTCATGATATTAATCCTCCACCTCGTATTTCAAAATATGAACCTTCGCACCATATACTTAACAAGTATGAAAATGATGCTGAAATTCAAGAAGTAATAAACGGAGTTTTTAACAGAAACAACTTTGAATCAGAAGGTATTAAATATAACTTTGCCGATTTAGGTTTGAAAGTAAATCCAGTGAATCAATGTCGTGTTTATGCCAATGGTGACTTTACGTGTTTTAATGTAAAATCAGAAGGTACAAAAGGGGAGGATTATTACTTTAAATTCGAGCCAGACAATGCTGTTTATAAGCTTGATAAAAAAGAAGAAACTAAGCATCCTAATTTTCATTTTCTAGGTATACATGGGAAATAGCCAGCGTAGCCAGCGTAGGGTGCGTCTCACGCACCACAATTGATGAAGTATATAAAATTATATGTGCGTATGACGCACCCTACAAAAAATAGCGCGTAGGCTGGGCAAACGTCTTTTTGTGTGCAACGGCATTTATATTTTAACGTTTTGCCGTTGCACCGAAAAAACCGTTGCCCACCATTACAACTGTTAGAATCAGAATTTTCAAAATAACTAATTTGGCAATAATTTTATAATATCCCTCAAACTTAAAAGTTGGGTTACATATTGATAGCCCAACTTATTCCAAATAGCTTGACAACAATCCCAACTAAAGAATATAATCCCACTTTGATATTAAAACTTAACGAGGTAAATTATGGAAAAGCTAAAAGCTGTAAATTACGGTAAAGTTGAATTAATTCCTGGAATTATTTGTGATGGCTATGTGCTAGATAATGGCACAGCAGTCATGAGTTTACGTGGGATAGCAAGATTGTTAGATATGGATCATGCAGCTCTAGTTCGCGTGGTGACTAACGGATTCCCAAAAACACTTAAACCATTTATTGATAAGGGTTTGAGCGTGGTGACTAATTCAGTAAAAGTAGTTGCTAACAATAGTCCTCATAAAGGAAGATATATTGTTGTTTGTACCACTGAGACAATTGAAACATTTATTTCTGCATATGCTTTAGCATTGGCAAAACGTAAACTACGTCAAAATCAACTACATATTGGTGAAAGATGTATCGTTTTATTAAAAGCTTTGGTTAGAACTATCTTAGAAACATCCATCCAACAAGCCTGTGGTCTAACTCCCAACATCCAACAAACCGTACAAGAACAATGTATAATACTAATGA
>JAGLFE010000463.1 GCA_023144675.1 Thiomargarita sp.
CCTTTGAAGCAGAATTTTTTAGCTCAATTTGAATCTATTCAACAACGGCTTCCTTCTATAGCAAAAGATAATTTGCTTATTAGTAGCCCCTTGCAACGGTGCATCCAATTAGCTGACTATTTAAAACCACCATCTATTTTAATTGATAAACGTATTATGGAACTTAATTTTGGCGATTGGGAAATGCAACAATGGAATAATATTGCTCGTGATTTAATCGAACATTGGTCAAACGATTGTGTTTATTTTACCCCACCCAATGGAGAAAATTTTCATAGTTTATTTAAGCGATGCCAACTTTTTTGGTATGATTTAGTGAGTATGAAAACGCAAACTATTTTTATCATCACCCATTTAGGTGTAATTCGGGCTTTATTGGCTTTAATTTTAGAAATACCGCTAAAAAATGCGTTATTAATCCAA
Organism: Thiomargarita sp.; assembly: GCA_023144675.1. GTDB lineage: Bacteria > Pseudomonadota > Gammaproteobacteria > Beggiatoales > Beggiatoaceae > JAGLFE01. The sequence goes on from JAGLFE010000463.1 coordinate 424, forward strand.
ATCAATTATGGTGCAATTAGTCAATTAAGCCATCATTTTGATATTCAAACCCAACATAGTTGGACAACTATTAATTATTTAAATAAAACCTAATGCCTGAAATATTTATGCAAATTGAAAAACCACAAAATGTAGGTCGTTTTGGACTATTGCATTTAGGATTTAGACCCTTTTTTATCGGCGCAAGTAGCTTTGCTGTTTTATCTATCTCAATATGGATGCTGCTCCTTTTCCAAGGTAAATTTTCCGCTATCAATACCTATTTTACTCCAATGGCTTGGCACGCCCATGAAATGATATTTGGCTACACAATGGCAGTAATTGCTGGTTTTTTATTAACGGCGACTAAAAATTGGACTAACATTCCAACTGTACATGGTTATCCGCTATTGTTTTTATTTTTGTTATGGCTAGTAGCACGAATATTACCTTTTTTGGGTGGATTTGTGCCTTTAATTGCAATTGCGATTATTGATAACCTATTTATATTTTGTTTGATTGCCACCATTTCTATTCCACTATTTAAAGCTAAACATTGGAAAAGTTTTTTCCTAGTTTCACATATTATATTATTATTGTTGAGTAATATTATTTTTTATCTTGGCATCTTTGATATTATTCCACAAGGTGTTCATTACGGTTTATATCTAGGATTATACTTAATTCTAAGTTTAGTTATTATTATGGGTCGGCGAGTAATTCCTTCCTTTGTTGAAAGAGCGACAAATTTACCATTAAAAAATTGGAGCTGGGTTGACAACAGCCATTTAATTGTTTTTTGGGCATTTGCATTAGCCGATTTAATGAACCTTAATAACTATTTAGTTGCTAGTTTAGCTGGTTTAACGGTTTTAGTTCACGGAACAAGATTAATTGGCTGGCACACAATAGAAATATGGAAAAAACCTTTATTATGGATTTTATATCTTGCCTATATTTTTATCGTAGTGGGGTTTTTATTAAAAATACTAACTATTATTTATCCAATTTCTCCATTTTTATCTATTCACGCCTTTGCTGTTGGCGGAATCAGCATGATAACTATTGGAATGATGGCACGGGTTTCATTAGGACATACGGGCAGAAGTGTATTAGAACCACCTTGGGCTTTATTTTGGATATTTATATTACTCGGAGCTAGTACCATTATTCGAGTAATATTTCCAATAATATTTGCTTCACTTTACTTATATTGGATTGCAATATCACAAGTTTTATGGATAATTGCATTCAGTTGGTTTTTAATCGTTTATTTTCCCATATTGCTTTATCCAAGAATAGATGGGCGTTATGGTTAATTAACTCAAAATATTTTTCATAAAATTATGCCAAAATTTATATTAATAACCGTATTAATTACTCTTGTAAGTTGCGGTAGCGATGATGAAAATTTATCAACTAAAATGAACCAAACAGCCCATTATGATATAAGTGGGCAAATATTTGTTACCAATAATACCACTAAAGATAATGATGTAAATGATATTAATACTATTGGACAGAGTAATAATACGATTTATACTGCTCAAGCTATTCCTAATCCAGTAATTTTAGGCGGTTATGTCAATCAACCTGGTGCTGGAGCGCAAGGACAATTTTACCAAATAGGCGATGTTAATGACTATTTCGCAGTAGATTTGCAGAAAGGGCAAACTATCATACTTTCCGTTGCCAATCAAAATTTATTAGGTAATGATTTGGATTTAGGTTTATATCAATTAAATGATGATGGTGCTTCAAATATTATCGATGCTTCAGTTGGTTATGGCAATACTGAAATGTTAATTGTGCCAGCAGATGGGCATTATTTTATCCAAGTACAAGCATTTTTAGGATTTTCAAATTACGTTTTAAGTATTGGGCAAAATGTAAATGTAACAGGCATGAGCCATAATAGCGGCAGCGTGCGTTTAAGTAGTAATTTCGCTATTGATGAAGCAATTATAAAATGGAACAGTCAAAATTTGCAACAAGTTCAAAGTTTAGCCGCTAATTTCAATATGCAAACTGAGGGCTTTGATGTTTCAAGACCAATGCGCTTTAAATTAAATTTAAACCAAACATCCGCATTAACCACTCAATCAACTGGTTTAACCGCATCTAATAACCATTTTAAAGATTCAAACCAAAATTTAAAATACCAAACTTTAATTGCCTTGAAAAATTTGCAGAAACGCAAAGAAATATCGCAAGCCTATCCTAATTATTATTTCAATGCTTTACGTGTGCCTAATGATAATTTATACCGTTATCAATGGAATTTAGCTCAAATGAATTTGCCACAGGCTTGGGATATGACCATAGGTGATAGTGCTGTTATCGTGGCAGTTATTGATACTGGCGTATTACTTGACCATCCAGATTTGTGGCATAATATCGTGCCAGGCTATGATTTTATTGATAATATTCTAATTTCTTTAGATGGCGATGGGCGTGATTCAAATCCAAATGACCCTGGTGATCAAGTTGCGGGGGGCAGTTCTTTTCATGGAACTCATGTTGCTGGAATTATTGCCGCTAGCGGTGATAATAATGAAGGTATTGCTGGCGTTTCTTGGCGCACTAAAATTATGCCATTACGAGTATTAGGTAAGGGCGGTTTAGGAACTGCTTATGATACTGAACAAGCAATTCGTTTTGCCGCTGGATTAGCTAATGACTCGCAAACATTACCAGCACAAAAGGCAGATATAATTAATCTAAGTTTAGGTGGACCTGATATTTATCCCGCCATTCAGGAATTAATTACAGAAATATATAATACTGGTATTATGATCGTTTCAGCGGCAGGAAATGAGGATGTTGATACTCCCTTTTACCCAGCTTCATTGGATGGAGTAATTTCAGTTAGCGCAGTTGATATAAACAAGCAACGAGCTTATTATTCCAATTTCGGCGCAACAATTGATGTCGCAGCTCCTGGTGGCGATATTAGTTCGCCTGATATAAATGGAGATGGTATGCCAGACGGTATTTTAAGTAC
>JAGLFE010000464.1 GCA_023144675.1 Thiomargarita sp.
AATTTTTGACTCAAATTCTTAGAATTTGTTACCTAAATAATAGAATTTCAGATTTATTTTTTTGAGAGGGTAAGTAATTACCATAAAATAATATGTGATTTACTAAATTCAATTTCCTAAAAAAATCAATCCACTATTCTCAAACGTTCAACAATACGCCTTTTTTGTAAATGGGTAGAAATAATTTCATCAATATCATCCTTATTTTTATAAGTGTACCAAACTCCTTCAGGATAAATAACAATAACAGGTCCTTTTTTGCAACGATCCATGCAACCTGCTGTATTTGCACGCACTTTACCCTTCCCAACCATATCAAGTTCCCTAATTCGCTTTTTAAAATAATTACGCATGGCTTGCGCATCAAAATCTTGACAACATTGTTCTTTATCTTTACTTTGCTTGGTACAAAAAAATACATGATATTTGTAGTAAGAATTAATCATGGTAAATATCTCTTAAAATATTAATAGTAAAATTATTATAACAAAAATACTGATAATTTAGTAATTTTTTTCAACAAAAAATTGGCAAATTTACATTTAACGACTATTATTAACAATGTACATAAAAACTTTTTTAACTTAATATAAGGAAATTTATTATGCAAAGGGCGTATTTTTTACTATTAATAATTGGCTTTTTTCAGCCAGTTTTAGCTTGGGAAGTTAATTTAGCTAATAACAATCAAATCACTGTTAGCAATAATCGACCGATAGACCAAGTTGACGTTTATCTAGTTTGGGTTGATTTAGATAATGAACCTGAACAACAATTTTTATCTTGGGAATTTGAACGAGGTTGGGATATTGGATTAAAACCTATTGTTTCGACCACTGTTGACCTTCCAGAGTTTGAATCTTATGCGATTGATTTTGAAACAAAAACCTGTCCAGAAAGTCATCGTTGTTTGCTGGCTTTTGTCGCTACACCTCATAATAAAAGCCCATTAGCTAGTCAATCCAATTGGCAAGCCTCTTCCTTTTTACCTTTAAGTACTACTGCTGCTTGTGAGCGTTTGCCAGGGCAAAAAATCTTTTTATTTTGTAATGAACAAAGTAATTTTGATAAAGTAAGTATTATGGTATCTGGTATGGCAGATGAGGATGTGATACCTCCTACTGCTGCTGCACCAAATGCAGATATGGCTATTGAAGAAGAACCATCAACTAATACTGAAACTGAAAAGCCCGATATTTTTAAATTAGTTGATAATACCTTGCTTTATGCTAATGGACAAGCTAAACGTTTTCAAGCCATTGATTTAAGCGATTTATCCAATCCTGAACTAGCTGGTTGGATAGCTTTACATGGTAATCCTCGTGAAGTGTATGCGCTAGAAGATTATTATGTTTTATTGCAAACCAATTATGGGGGTGAAAATAGCACGCATTTAACTGTTATTCAGCAAGATGAAAATAGTGCTTTAAATATTATTCAAGAAATTAGTTTAGTTGGGCAGTTTATTGAATCAAGGCGGCGTGGTGATTTTATTTATGTAGTAATGGGGCAGTCTGAAATGGTTGATGTTGTATGCGCTATAAATGAGTTTTGTTTGGATTATACATTGCAAACGCTAAATATTAACGTATTACAGTTGACAGAAACTGGCAAATTAGAAAATGTTGATAAAAACAAGAAGCAAATTTTAGGATATTCGCCAAATATCGCTATTTTTCCTGATTATTTAGTAATTTCAAACCGAAATCTAAAAGAAGGCGGATGGCTCAGTACTCAAATCCAAGTCTTTGATTTATCCCAAACTGATCCATTAGTGGCTTTGCCTACGCTAATTGTACCTGGACAAGTGCCTTCAGAATTTCATTTAAATATACAAAATCAACAACTGCGAGTGGTTTACGGTCCTGAAAATCGCCAAGCTGGTAGTACTTTGGGTATTTATAACCTAAAATCTCCTGAATTAGCATTAATTGGAGAAATTAGCGACATTGCTCCAGGCGAAGATTTATTTGCCACCCGTTTTGCTGACAACCGAGCTTTTGTAGTAACTTATGAACGCCAAGACCCGTTATGGGTAATTGATTTAGAAAACCCTGAAAAACCAACTATTTTAGGCGAATTACATATTCCTGGCTGGTCAGAAAAGATGTTTTTCCATGACGATATTTTATTCGCTGTCGGCATCCATGATCAACCGTTGGAAAACGAAGTAATATCTGGCTTTAGAGTTAGACGAGTAGCTTTATCACTTTTTGATGTTGCGGATCCAACAAATCCAACTTTATTAGATCGCTTTGTGCCTTTGGCTGATCGGGTTCAATATAGCCAATCACCAGCTTTATACGATGAACGAGCTTTATTATTAGATTGGAATAATGAATTTGCTGCTTTACCAATTATTTCTTATGAATCTGGCGTGAGTAGCCATTTACAACTAACTTCGTTTGCAAATAGACAATTTGAGAATGTAGGCGTTTTAGATAGCCCAATCCTTATTCAACGTAGTTTAAAAATTGCACCTGATGTATTAGTAGCACTCGGCGATCAAGCTCTAACCACTTTAAGATGGGGAAATGGGCAAACAAAAGTTTTGGGCGAGCTAGAATTAGCCACTAATTTAAGTTGGTTAAAGGTAGAAAATAATACATTATGGGCGGCTGCAATGGGAAATCAGGGCTATTATCGTTTTTATCAATATTCACTTTCCGATTTAGAAACACCTTTACAAAGTTGGTCGTTGCCTACAAATTATAATAACGTAGAAATGGCAGGTAATTTAGCGGTATTTTATGGTAATTATCCATTAACAATGCAAGCTTTAAATCTTGACACTGGTGAATTCTATCCTGCACTTACATTAGAAAATAATAGCGGCGTTCCCATTCCCGAAATAATGTTTGGTACTAATTTGATTGCAGTGGAAGATTCTATC
>JAGLFE010000465.1 GCA_023144675.1 Thiomargarita sp.
TTGCTTAATAGAAAAAGTGCTAAAGATTTCAAGAGTAATCAATTAGTTAAAGCTGCTATGGAACAGGCTAAAGACAATAATTATACTAATGTGATATTATTGGTTGTTAGCACTACGATTATTGAAATTGGGCGGGATTTTGATTTTGACTGGGGTATTGTGGAGCCAGCTTCGCATTGGTCAATTGTGCAAACTGCTGGGCGTATTTTGCGGCATCGGGAGCAGTATGATAAAAATAATATGGTAATATTTAGTCATAGTTTGAAAGCGGTGCGTAAATCTAAAGAAGTGGATTGTTATTATCGTTATCCTGGTCCTGAAGATGATAAAAATGATAAAAATAAGCTTAATTCAGATGAAAAAGAGCAAAATATTAAGCAATTATTTGATTTTGATAAGTTGTCAGAAAAAATTGATAGTCGGGTTACTTTAAAAGGTGAAGCTGTTGATGTTAGTTCAGCGATAAAGCTTATTGAAAATAAGCAGATTCAGAGTTTGAGAGCTGATAAGAAAATATTATTCAGTTTTAATAGTTATTTGAATAATGCGACTGAGTATTTAACCACTGCAAATAGTGATGCACATCCATTTCGTAAATCTTTAATAAAAGAAAGTACATACAAACAAGATGAATATGGAAATTGGCGTAAGCGTGATGCAAAGACTTATAAGTTTGCTGACGAAAATTGTAATCACGAATTTAATGATGAAGTTGATATAAAACATACAGAGCGTTTGTTGATAAAAGATACTCTCGAAGAGATTGAGGAAATGTATAAAGAAAAATTTGATATTGAGTTTAGTCGTGAGATTAGCATTCCTGATAAAAAAACGAAAAAATACAATGAATTTTTGGGTGTTTTGTAACTACTTGAATATAAACGGAAAAATGTATAGTAAAAAAAATATTGTATTTTTGTTGTTTTTTAGAAAAACTTGTGTTAGAATAAGTCGTTGGTTAAAATTTAGTTTAGGGGTTTAGGGCGATGTAGCCCATTGAAACCGCATTTTTTTAATAGAGCCGGGGTCAAAAATGGTTTAGGGCGATGTAGCCCATTGAAACCATTGATCGCCATAAGCATGTTTTTTACCCGTAGTTTAGGGCGATGTAGCCCATTGAAACCAAACTAGCTTTTTTTACGATTTCTGCATAATTGTTTAGGGCGATGTAGCCCATTGAAACCTTGGATAAGTGCCAGCATATAATTTTCCCGCATGTTTAGGGCGATGTAGCCCATTGAAACCCCATCTTTATACAATTTTATTGAAATAACCAAAAAAATATGTATCAAGAAATTTTTAAAGCTTTTGAGAATGTGAAAAATTTAGGTGGTAAAGCGTGGGAACATGCGGTGGCAATTGACTTTTTTAATAGCAGTAACATCGAAGATTGTTCCATTCACTGTTTCCATTACCAGCAAATGTTTGAATGCTTTTTTAAACATATCTTAGAAACCAAAAGTAAATTCGGCTCCTATTCCAAATCCCATAAACTGAATAAACTATTAGAAGAATCAATCGAATCTACCTCATTTAAAACAGATAAATCCAAATATCGAGGTGATTTAGTTGCTATTACCGTTTGCGCAGAAAAATACAGATATAATATTGATTGTCAAGGATATTTCGATAGTGTTGCTGTTTGTGATGAATTAATCAAGGAACTTATTGAATATGAAAAAATCTAGCCAGCGTAATCAATCGTATATTCCACCAACTCAATCATTGGGTGAATTTAACAATTTTGGT
>JAGLFE010000466.1 GCA_023144675.1 Thiomargarita sp.
CATCAATCATGTTAAAATTTTAACTCTTAATTTGAATTTAAAGTTTAATTGGTAGGTGGTTACCAAGGAATTTCATAATGTCATCAATTTTAACTCAAACCTTATTTGGCAGTCTTTTAGATAGCCCGGCAGTCGTAGAAACAACCGCCGCTATTTTAGAACGGGCGATTCCAGTTATTCGGGAACATTTTACTTTAACTGCGGCTGAGATTAGTAAGGCTTATCGAGATAGTTGTCGTTATAGCTTTGTTGCGATTCGGATTGGCTTGGAGTCGCCAGACTCTTTGATTAAAAAAGTACGCTATCCCAATATTACTCGTGAATTTGCTCGGCAAGTAGAAACAGATTATTTTCAGCCCTTTAGTGAGCAACATGATGCGTTAAGAAATACCTTAATTAAATCGCTTAAAAAATGGGCGAAAAATAGCGATAAATTGTTTGCTATTAAGGAAATAACTGAGGAAGATTTATCAGCTTTTATTGTGCAACGAGAGAATGCCGCAATTAGCGATTTAATTTTAGCGCAAATGGCAAAGATTGAAGCGGTCGATGAGGGTTTAGCGGCGTTTTTACAGTTTAAGGGTTTGTTAGGTGATAGCGTGTTATTTTTCTTTCGGGAACAGTTGCGTACCGATTCACGGGTGCAAGCTACACAAATGGCTTTGCAACAAGAGAATATTTTAGCCAATTTAGGGCGACAACAAGCGCAATTTTCAGATTTCCAAAAACAGTTTGCAGCACAATCAGATGAAGTGTTGGATTGGGCAAAGAGTGGTTATGCTGTTTTTTATGAAATTTTAGAAGAAGTTGTGGTTAAGGTAGATGAAGTTTTAAGCTCGCAGCAGCAAAGTAATTCGGCGCAAGTTGATTATCGGGATGGCACAGTACAATATAGTAATGAAAATCAGGAATTATTAAAAGCGTTGCTGGCAAAGTGGCAGGATTTATCACCCAAAGAACCGCTTTATGGACAGGTTTCCAATAAATTGGGACGAGCTTTGTTGTCTAGTAATGCTTTGCAGGAAGCTGGGCAGTTGTTTCAACGATTGATTGCGGAATCGGAGTCGGTGGATGATAAAGCTTTGGCTTATTTTAATTTGTTTCATGTATGTTGGCGACAGGCGGTGATTGCGGAAACGGTCGCTGAGAAAGAAATGTATTTTGCGCAGGCTTTAGAGGCTTTGAATCAGGCGATTAGCTTGTCTAACGGAAAATATGCCTTGCATGATATTAATAAGTATTTTCCGATTACAAAAATGCTGGGAGCAGGCGGTATGGGCTGTGTCTTTTTGTGTGAAAATCAAAATAAGTTGCTTAAAAATGAATTGACCAAAACTAAGTATTTGCAGGTAGTGGTGAAGTGTTTTTGGGAGAATATTATCGGTGATTTGGACACCGTATTTAATGAACCGTTTTTGATGGATGGCTTGGCAAGTGTTCCAAGACCGTTGGAATGTGGTTATGCGGATAATCAGCAGCGGATTAAGCCCTATTTTGTGATGGAATATATTGATGGGGCGATAGACGGGGAAGTTTGGCTGGAAAAGAATGGTTGTTTGGATTTAATGACTGG